>NZ_CAKVVF010000038.1:0-22139 GCF_934833455.1 Oscillibacter sp. KLE 1728 | reverse complement strand
CGCCGGCGACATCATCGGCGTGTTCGACCCCGGCATCTTCTCCATCGGCGACACGGTGACGGTGCCTGGAAAGAAATTCAAGTTCTCCGGCATCCCCACCTTCGAGCCGGAGCACTTCATGCGGGTGTCTCCCAAGGACACCATGAAGCGCAAGCAGTTCATCAAGGGCACGGAGCAGATCGCCCAGGAGGGCGCCATCCAGATTTTCAAGCTGCCCGGCGCCGGCCTGGAGGAGGTCATCGTGGGCGTCGTGGGCACCCTGCAGTTCGACGTGTTCCAGTACCGGATGAGGAGCGAGTACGGCGTAGAGCTCTACATGGAGGGACTGCCCTACGAGCACCTGCGGGTCATCACCGCCTGCCCCTGCAAGCCGGAGGATCTGGTGCTGTGCACCGGCGCCGCCCTGCTGGAGGACTTCAAGGGCCGCCTGCTGGTGGCATTCGGCGGGGAGTGGTCCGTGGGCTTTCTCACCAAGCACAACCCCGGCCTGGAGCTGGCCGAGTCCCTGTCTGTCTGAGCCTGAAACCGTCCGCCGGAAAGAGGCGGACGGTTTTTTGCTTTTCTTTCTTCCGGCTGTCACCTTTTCGGCGGAAACCGCATCCTAATAAGTGACCGGTCAAACGAACCCAAAGGAGCGCTCAGTCCCGCCATGACAAATTTTTTGTTGGACAAAGAAATATTCTGCGACCAGGTAATCCGAAACCAGGAGACCATGTTCCGCACTGCCAAGGCTATCCTTCACCAGGACGAAGATGCGGAGGACGCCGTGCAGGAGGCCATCTGCGCCGCCTATGCCGGCCGCGGCAGCCTGCGGGACCCGGCGCGGTTCCGACCCTGGATCCTGAAAATTCTGGTCAACAAGTGCTATGAGTTCTGCCGGAAGCGGAGGACCACGGTGGACCTGGCGGATATCCAGGACTTCCTGCCGGCTCCGGCGGCAGACCAGGCGGAGCGCCTGTCTCTATGGCAGGCGGTCATGGCGCTGAACAGCGACCTGCGGGCGGTCGTGACCCTGTTTTATTATGAGGACCTCTCCATCCGGGAGATCAGCGCCGTTCTGGGCATCAGCGAGGCGGCGGTGAAGACCCGTCTCTCCCGAGGGCGGTCCCGGCTAAAACAACTATTACACGAGGAATGAGGTGCGCAAGGTGGAGCCATTCGACAAGCGACTGAAAGAGCGGGCGAAGCAGGAACCCTTCCCCCTGCCGGAGACGTATGCCGGAAAGGTGCGGGACACCTGCGCCGCTTTAAAGGAGACGAACATGAAAGAAAACAAGCAAAAACGTTCCTATCGCTGGCTGGTCGGCGTAGCCGCGGCCCTGGCCGTATTCGTGGCCATTCCCAATGTATCTCCCGCGGCGGCTGCCGCCATGGAAGAAATCCCGGTGCTGGGCGCCGTGGTGCGGGTCATCACCTTCCGGGATTACCAGTATGACGATGGTCACAGCACTGCCGACGTCCACGTCCCGGAGCTGGGCGGCAGCGGCGCTGCAGACGAGATCAACGACCAGGTGCAGGCCTATACCGATCAGCTGATCGCCCAGTTCCAGACGGACTGCGAGGCTGCGGGCGAGAGCTACCAGGGCCTGGATGTGACCTCCTCTGTGGTGACGGACAGCGATACTTGGTTCACTCTGCGGATCGATGCCACGAGGACCGAGGCCAGCGGCTACAATTTCACCCGATTCTACCACATCAACAAAGCTACGGGTGAAGCCGTCACCCTCAGCGATCTGTTCCGGCCTGATGCGGACTACGTCTCTGTCCTGTCCGCGGAAGTCCTGCGGCAGATGGAGGAGCAGATGGCCGCGGACGCATCCCTGAGCTATCTGACGGACGAATTCACCGCTATTGACCCGGAGCAGAGCTTTTACTGGAACGCCGACGGCGATCTGGTTCTGGTGTTCGACGAGTACGCGGTGGCTGCAGGCTACATGGGCATGGTGGAGTTCACCATCCCTCAGGATGTGTACAGCGCCCTGCTGAAGTGACCGCTCTCCCCCATAAACCTTTATACGCATTGGGCGCATCGTAGATAAGGGCAAATGCTGTGGTGAAAGGTTTGGCGCATCGTTTCCGGTTGCCCCAAAGGAGCGGGGAAAGATGCATTCAGTTTTCTGCGGTGCTTTTGTATAACAGAGAACAGCGGACCGCTTCAGCGGTCCGCTGTTGTTTTCCAGGTTTACTGGGCTTGCTCCATCCGCCAGACGATGGCGGAGATCTGGCCCCGGGTCAGAGTGTTGTAGGGCTTGAAGGTGCTGGTGCCGTTGCTGAAGTAGCCCTCCACGATGCCTGCGGCATTCAGCGCCTGGACATAGGGGTCCGTGGTGTCGGTGAAGGGACGGACGCTGGACAGGTTGCTGATACTGAGGCCCATGGCCTTGGCCGCGATCTGGCTGACCGCCAGCCGGGTGATGGGGGCGTTCAGGTTCACGCTGCCGGACACCAGCCCGTCCGCCTGCGCCCGGGCCAGATAGCCGCTGAACACGTTGGAGTTCACCGGCTTCTGCTCGTCATAGCCAGCGGCCAGCATGATGAGCTTCAGCGCCGCGCCGTAGGTCACCTGGTTGTCGGGCTTGAAGGTGCCGTCGCTGTATCCGTCGATCACGTCGGCGTCGCTGAGCTCCAGTACATATTTGTAGCACCAGGTGGAGGAGGTGATATCAGAGAAGTCCTCCATAGCGCTGACAATGCCCAGGCAAAGCTTGCCGCTGGCAATGGGATCGCCGCTGCTGTTGCAGGCCACATAGGGGATTTCCACAGATCCGGTGAAGCCGCTGGCCGGCACGAACCGCAGCTGGCTGATCCGCTCGCTGCCGCTGGAGTAGCCGTACAGGGTCTCGGTGTCCGCCCGCTTGGAGGTGCCGCTGCCCACGTAGATGATACCCTCGTTGGTGGCGGGCAGTTCCAGCAGCTGGATGCTGGCCAGACCCAGGCCGCTGGACTGGGCCACCGCCGTGTAGATGGAGGCGGCGGGGAAGGTGACGGCCGTGTTTCTGGGCGTGGGGCCGTAAACGTCGGGCACCTCGCTGAGGTTCACGCTGATGAGGATGGTGCCGGACACAGAACGGCTGCCGGAGCCGTAAGCGGTGAAGGGGATCTGGGCGCAGTAGTTGACGCCGCTGGGTATGTATGTCAGCTCGCTGAGGGCGTGCTGGCTGCTGGAGGGACTGAAGTAGAAATCTATGTCGTCGCAGTTGTCGTCGGTGATGCGCAGGCTGCTGGAGCTGCCGTAGCTGCTGGTACCGTAGTAGTTGTAGTACAGGCTGCCGTAAGTGGGCGCATCTTTAAAGGTGACATACTGCAGGGTATAGCCGGGGTAGCTCTCCTCAAAGAACCGGGCGATGTCGTTGGCGTTGATCTGCACTCGGCCGCTGTAATCCGTATAATAGCGGATATCGCCGCCCTCTGCGGCCACGCCGGTTCCCCCCACATCGCCGATGGCGATGGCCACGGTGCCGTAGGCCTTGTCGCCGTCCTCACCGTAGGCAGTGAAGTCCAGCTCCACCACCTTGCCGTCGGCGTCCCTGTCCGCCACAAAGGTCAGGTCATCCAGGGTGAAGTCCTCGTCGTAGAACAGGTCCTTGCTGTCATAGTAGAAATAACCGTCGTCCAGGTCGCTCTCGTCAAAGTACGTCCGGTCATCATCGTAGTCGTAGCTGTACAGCTCGCCCCAGTCGTCCAGTCCGTCGGCGTCGGTGAACCGTACATACTCCAGATCGTCCCCGGTCTCGTCATCCAGGAAATCCCAGAAGTCGTCCCGGTCAAAGGTCACGCTGTCGTCGGGATCCACCTCGTAAATGATATCGCCCTTCACCTTGGTGCCGGTGCCGCTGCCCTTGCCGATCTCAATGGTGAGGGTGGCGGAGATCTTGTCGCCTTTCACGCCGCGCATGGTGACGTCAAAGGTCAGGGTGTCTTCATCGGCATTCCGGTCCGCCGCAAAGGTCAGCGTGTCCAGCTCGAAGTCATAGTCGTCCCAGATATCGTCCTCATCATAGTAAAACACGGCGTCGTCCAGGTCACTGTCGTTCAGCTCGTAATCCCGGGTGTAGTCGTCGGAATCGTATCCGTCGGCGTAGAAACAGCCGTAATCGTCAAAGTCGTCATAGTCGGTGAACTCCACGTATTCCAGTTCGTCGTAATCCGACTCGTCGTAGAAGAAATCGTAGAAATCCTCCGCGTCCAGCGTCACATCGTCGTCCGGGTCCACCTGATAGGTCAGGTCGCCCTTGCTGCTGGTGCCGCTGCCCTTGCCGACCTCGATGTACAGAGTGCCATATACCTTGTCACCGTCCACGCCGTGCATGGTGAAGTCAAAGGCCAGGGTGTCCGCGTCGGCGTTCCGGTCGGCGTAGAACGTCAGCGTGTCCAGTTCAAAGTCATAGTCGTACCAGACGTCGTTCTCGTCGTAATAGAACATGGCATCGTCCAGATCGCTGTCATTGAGCTCATAGTCCGGGATATAGTCATCGCTGTCGTATCCGTCTGCACCGAAATATCCGAAGTCATCGAAATCATCGTAGCTGGTGAACTCCACATACTCCAGCTCGTCATAGCGGCCGTCTTCCTCGTCAAAGAGATCCCAGAAGTCCTCGGCGTCCACCGTCACATCGTCGCCGGGGTCCACCTTGTAGGTCAGCTCCACGTCGCCGGAGCCGGAGCGGGAGCCACCCTCCACATCAATGCGGACCGTTGCATAGAATGACCCTTCGTCGCCGTACAGCCTGACATCAAAATCCAGTGTGTCGCTGTCGATGTTGTCATAGGTCTCAAACCGCAGCGTGTCCAGGTCGATGTCGTAATCGTCCGCATCAGCACGGTCATAGTAGAATTCGTAGTTCTCCAGCGCCTTGGAATCCACGTCGTCGAACCCGTAACGGTCAAAGTCCTCGAAGGTGAAATAGCCGTAATCGTCAAAGTCATCATAATCGGTGAATTCCACGTATTCAAGGTATCCGCCGTTGTCGTCCTCATAGATTTCCTGAAAGTCATCCGCATCCAGCCAGACGCCGCTGTCCTCGTCCACATCGTACGTCAGATCCGCCGAGGCCGCAGACGCCATGGGAACGGTTCCGGCCAGCAGCGCCAGCGCCAGCAGACACGCCGGGAGCTTTTTCTTCCAAAATGTTTTCATAGTCCTCTTTCCTCCATCATATTCCAAAAGGCTTGCTTCCAGCTTCTATCTCTCTACATGTAACATACCGGGAAAGTGCCCGGCAATCATGAACAAATTATGAACTTTTCGCCATTCGGGAAAAAAGATTCCGGTCCGGCCGCATCCTGGAAAACGAAATTGTCCCCTGAAATACACAGACGGCCCGGGATTTTCCGTTTTTTTACGGGTTTTTCTTTACAAACAAACGTTCCTCCGATATAATACTATGGCTAATGAAATTTGAGGAAGTGGAGAGAGCACATGGCTTTGATCGAATACGACGAATATAAGCAGAGGCTCCGGGACCTGGGGCCCGAGCTGGAGAAGCTCTCCGCCGCGCTGGACATGGACAGCGCCCGCGCGGAGGCCCGAAAGCTGGAGGACGAGACTGCCCAGGACGGCTTCTGGAACGACCTGGAGCGATCCCAGAAGGTGCAGCAGCGCCTCAAGCAGCTGCAGAACAAGATCGCCCGCCAGGACAAGCTGGTGACCGAGTGGCAGGATCTGACGGCCCTGTGCGAGATGGGCCAGGAGGCGGAGGATGAGGAGCTGCTGGAAGAGCTGAAGTCCGGTTTCCAGACCCTGGAGGAGAAGATCGAGGAGTCCCGGATGGCCACGCTCCTCTCTGGGGAGTACGACGGCCACAGCGCCATCCTGACCTTCCATGCCGGCGCCGGCGGCACCGAGGCCCAGGACTGGGCCCAGATGCTCTACCGGATGTACACCCGCTGGACGGAGCGCCACGACTTCACCTATCAGATCCTGGACTATGAGGACGGCGACGAGGCGGGCATCAAGTCCGCGTCCATTGCCATCCAGGGGGATAACGCCTACGGCCTTTTGAAGAGTGAGAACGGCGTCCACCGGCTGGTCCGGGTGTCTCCCTTTGATGCCAACGCCCGCCGGCAGACCAGCTTTGCCGCGGTGGAGGTCATGCCCGAGATCGAGGATGACGACGAGGTGGAGATCCGGGAGGAGGACATTGAGATGCAGGTCTACCGGGCCAGCGGCGCCGGCGGCCAGCACGTGAACAAGACCTCATCCGCCGTGCGCCTCATCCACAAGCCCACGGGCATCGTGGTGGCCAGCCAGCAGGAGCGCAGCCAGTTTCAGAACAAGGACAACTGCATGAAGATGCTGCGGGCCAAGCTGGTGGAGCTGAAGCAGCAGCAGCACGCGGAGAAGATCTCCGATATCAAGGGCGTGCAGATGAAGATCGAGTGGGGCAGCCAGATCCGCTCCTACGTGTTCATGCCCTACCAGATGGTGAAGGACACCCGCACCGGCTATGAGACCGGCAACATCGACAACGTTATGGACGGCGATCTGGACGGCTTCATCAACGCGTATCTCACTCAGCTGGCCACCGGTGAGCTGAAAAAATAAATCGTCCACGCATCCTTCCGGATGCCCGGCTTTCCGGAGCCGCAACCTAATAGAGAAATCAAAATATGAGACGTGGCGCGGGGTGGTCCCCGTGTCACGTCTCTCTGAATGAGAAAGGATGTTGGAATTTCCATGGCAGAAAAATTCCCCCAGGGCGCGGCGCCCCAGGAGAACAAGATGGGCGTGCTGCCCATCGGACGGCTGCTGACCAACATGGCGGTCCCCATGATGATCTCCATGCTGGTCCAGGCCTGCTACAATGTGGTGGACAGCGTGTTCGTGGCGCAGATCAGCGAGGATGCCCTGAATGCCGTGTCCCTGGCCTTCCCCCTGCAGAACCTGATGATCGCCTTCGGCGCAGGCACCGCTGTGGGCATCAACGCGCTCCTCTCCCGGTCCCTGGGAGAGAAGAATCAGGCCATGGCGGACCGGGCTGCCAACACGGGCATCTTTCTGGCCCTGTGCAATTTCGCGCTATTCGCCCTGATCGGCATCTTCTTCTCCCGGACCTTCTTTGAGCTGCAGGCCGGGGGAGAACAGGTGATTATCGACTACGGCGTGGATTACGCCTCCATCTGCCTGGGCTGCTCCATCGGTATTTTCAGCCAGTTCTGCTTTGAGCGGTTGCTACAGTCCACCGGCCGCACGTTCCTGGCCATGTGCACCCAGCTTACCGGCGCCCTCATCAACATCGTGCTGGACCCCATCCTGATCTTCGGCTGGTTCGGCCTGCCCCGGATGGAGGTGGCCGGCGCCGCCATTGCCACGGTGGCAGGGCAGATTGTGGCTGCCGCCGCTGCCCTGGTGCTGAACCTCAAATGCAATCCGGACATCCACATCCTGCCCCGGGAGATCCGCTGGCACGGCAAGGTGGCGGCGGAGATCTACCGGGTGGGCTTCCCCTCCATCGTCATGCAGTCCATCGGCTCCGCCATGGTGTTCGGCATGAACAAGATCCTCTTCTCCTTCACCAAGACGGCCACCGCCGTGTTCGGCGCATACTTCAAGCTTCAGAGCTTCGTCTTCATGCCGGTGTTCGGCCTGAACAACGGCATGGTGCCCATCGTCAGCTATAACTACGGCGCCGCCAGCCTGCCCCGGGTGAAGCGGACCATCAAGCTGACCATCTGCACCGCCATGGCCATCATGGCTGTGGGATGCCTGATTTTCCAGCTCTTCCCCCAGCAGCTGCTGATGTTCTTCAACGCCTCGGAGGAGATGCTCTCCATCGGCTCCGTGGCTCTGCGGATCATCTCCGTGTCCTTCGTGCTGGCGGGCTTCGACATCATTGCCGGTTCCGTGTGTCAGGCTATCGGCAACCCGCTGTACAGTCTGATTACCTCTGTGTGCCGCCAGCTGGTGGTGCTGCTGCCGGTGGCATGGCTGTTGTCCCACACCGGCGTCCTGACGCTGGTGTGGCTGGCCTTCCCCATCTCCGAACTGGTGTCCCTGGTACTGAGCGCTATCTTCCTGCGCCGGACCATGCGGGCCGTTGCCGAGCGGATCGGCAGCCGGGCGGCCTGACTCCAGAGAAAAGCAGCGGCGGAACGGCAAAGGCCGTTCCGCCGCTGCTGCGTCAGCTGTTGAGAAATGCGTCCGGGTCCACAGCTTCCCCATCCTTTGCAACGGAGAAGTGCAGGTGGGCGCCCTGGGCGGCCTCCGCCGCGGCGGTGGTTCCCACTGCGCCGATGGTCTGCCCGGCGGACACCGTGTCGCCCGTCTCCACGGCGGGCTCCGCCTGGAGATTGGCATAGGTGGTCTCATAGCCGCCGCTGTGCTGGATCACCACGGTGGTGCCCATCAGGGGATCGTCGGTGATGGAGGAGACCGTCCCGGCGCAGGCGGCCAGGACGGCATCGCCTTCCGCCGCGGCGATATCCACCCCGTCGTGGGTCCGCCAGTCGTCCAGCGTCTCATTGTACAGCAGCTGGTCCACGGAGAATGCCGTCAGCACCTCTCCCTGGATGGGCAGGACCACCACATGGGGCTCCTCTGCCACCACGGGCGTGTCATCCACCGGGATGGTCACCTCCGGCATGACGACGGGCTCCGTCTCCTCCTCCGGTTCCTCCGGAGGCACGGTCTCCACTACCGGTTCGTGCTCCGGCAGGTCCTCCACCGGTGCGGAGGCTGCCGTGTCCGGGCCGGTGGGCGCTTCCGTCTGTGCCGGTTCCCCAAACAGCAGAAAGTAGCCGCCCACGCCCACCGCCAGGACGCACAGGGCCAGGACCGCGTAAAAGCCTGGCCCGCCCAGCAGGGATTTGACTTTATTTGCCATGTATCATACCTCCCTCGATCTTGGGTCTGAGGGAAGTATGGGCAGGATTTCCAGGAATTATACAAAAAGAGACCGCTTTCCAGCGGTCTCTTTTCTCTCAGAAATTGGTCACTTCACGATCAGCGTCTTGCCGTCCATGTCCTCTGGACAGGCCAGGCCCATCACGTCCAGCATGGTGGGGGCGATGTCCGCCAAGCGGCCGTTGGGGCGCAGCTCGGTCCCCGCGCCGCAGAGAATGAAAGGTACGGGATTGGTGGTATGGGCGGTCATAGGGCTGCCATCCGGCTCCGCCATCTGCTCGGCGTTGCCGTGGTCGGCGGTGATCATGGCGATGCCGCCCATCTTCAGTGTGGCGTCCACCACGCGGCCCACGCAGCTGTCTACGGTCTCCACGGCCTTCACCGCCGCGTCATAGACGCCGGTGTGGCCCACCATGTCGCAGTTGGCAAAGTTCAGAATGATCACGTCATAGGCGCCGGACTCGATGCGCTCCACGCACTTGTCCGTCACCTCCGCCGCGCTCATCTCCGGCTGCTTATCGTAGGTGGCCACCTTGGGGGAGGGCACCAGTACCCGGTCCTCACCGGGAAAGACAGTCTCGGACCCGCCGTTGAAGAAGAAGGTCACATGGGCGTACTTCTCCGTCTCCGCGATCCGCAGCTGGGTCATGCCCATCTGGCTGAGATACTCCCCCAGGCCATTGCGCACCGTCACCCGGGGGAAGGCCACCTCCACATTGGGCATGGAGGCGTCGTACTCTGTGTTGCACACGAAGGTCACGGGGAAAAACTGGCGGGTGAAGCCGTCGAACTCCGGGTCCACCAGGGTCCGGGTGATCTCCCGGGCCCGGTCGGGCCGGAAGTTGAAGAAGATCACGCTGTCATTGTCGGAGATGGTGCCCTCGGCATCACAGACCACGGGTTCCACGAATTCGTCGGTGACGCCCCGGTCATAGGACTCCCGTACCGCGGCCACCGGGTCTGGATTCTGCACGGCGCCCTCGCCGTACACCATGGCGTCGTAAGCCGCCTCCACCCGGTCCCAGCGCTTGTCCCGGTCCATGGCATAGTACCGGCCCATGACCGTGGCGATCTTGCCCACGCCGATCTCCCGGCACTGTGCCACGGTCTGCGCCACAAAGTCTGCGCCGGAGGTGGGGGATACGTCCCGCCCATCCAGAAAGGCGTGGAGATACACATGCTCCAGGCCCCTTCGCTTCGCCAGCCGCAGCAGGGCGAACAGGTGCTCCAGGTGGGAGTGGACGCCGCCGTCGGACAGCAGGCCCATCAGGTGCAGGGACGTGCCCTTCTCCAGGCAGGCGTCCATGGCGTGCCGGTAGGCGGGATTTTCATCAAAGCTCCCGTCGGCAATGGCCTTGGTGATCCGGGGCAGGTCCTGGAACACCACCCGGCCGGCGCCGATGTTGGTGTGGCCCACCTCGCTGTTGCCCATCTGCCCGTCCGGCAGGCCCACGTCCAGGCCGGAGGCCCGGAGCGTGGTGTGGGCATACTCCCGGAAAAACTGGTCCAGCCGGGGCGTGGCGGCGGCGCGGATGGCGTTGCCCTCCGTCTCCTGCCGCAGGCCGAAGCCGTCCATGATGATGAGGGTTGTTGGTGTTTTGTTCATTGAAATCTCGTCTCGCTCGCTTTCTCACAAAACCGCTCTGCCGGAGCTCACTCCTGGTTGGCTGCGTTGATGATGTCCACGAACTGGTCGGGCTTCAGGGCGGCACCGCCGATCAGGCCGCCGTCGATGTCCGGCTGGGCCAGCAGCTCCGCCGCGTTCTTGGGGTTCATGGAGCCGCCGTACTGGATGGTGACGCTGCGGGCCACCCGGGCGCCGTACAGGCTGCGGATGGTGGCACGGATGTTGGTGCAGACCTCGCCGGCCTGCTCGGCAGTTGCGGTCTTGCCGGTGCCGATGGCCCAGATGGGCTCATAGGCGATGATGCAGCGGCGCAGCTTCTCGGCGGGCACGCCGTACAGGGCGCTCTTCACCTGAAGGGCAATCCACTCGTCGGTGATGCCGGTCTCGCGCTGCTCCAGGCTCTCGCCCACGCAGATGATGGGGTTCATGCCGGCGTTCAGCACGGCGTGGACCTTCTTGTTGACGGTGGTATCGGTCTCGCAGAAATACTGCCGGCGCTCGCTGTGGCCCACGATGACGTACTTCACGCCCAGATCCTTCAGCATATCGGCGGAAATTTCGCCGGTGTAGGCGCCCTTTTCCTCAAAGTAGACGTTCTCGGCGCCCACGGAGATCTTCAGATCCTTGAATGCCTTCATAGCAACGGAGATGTTGCAGGCAGGGACACAGATCAGGGTGTCGCACCACTTGGCGCGGGGCATGATCTTCTTCAGCTCCTCGGCGAATTTCTTCGTCTCAGTGGCGGTCATGTTCATTTTCCAGTTTCCGGCGATAACCGTTTTGCGATATCTGCGATTCATGGTGATCTCTTCTCCTTTATGTCTTCATCTATCCGCAATCGCGTTCTCCGCGATCTGATGCGCAGGTTTTGGCCGTTTCCAGGGCATTTTCCCCGAAAGGCCCTTTTTTTTATACAGAATTCCAGCCCGTTTGTCAAGTCAAATGAAGCGCGTTTGGGGACGGATTCGGCGCGGCCGCCGCAAGCGGCCGCAACATTCAAATTCATTTTCGCCTCAGGGCGCGCGTGGCGAAAATACTTTGCCTCAGCCGCCCTGGGCGGTGTCACCAGTCCGCAGATTGGTGAGGAGGAATGTAAAGGGGGGACACAGTCCCCCTCTTTAAGCATCCGGGAGGCAGGCCACGCGGGGCAGCTCTTTGCCCTCCAAAAATTCCAGCGGCGCGATTGACGGCTCCGGGAGGAACCGGGAAACGCAATGCCGCAACGGTGGATCGGCGGCACAGCAGCTTACTGATCAAGGAGGCAGGCCACGCCGGGCAGTTCCTTACCCTCCAGGAATTCCAGGGAGGCCCCGCCGCCGGTGGAGATGTGGGTCATCTTGTCGGCGTAGCCCAGCTGCTCCACAGCCGCCGCGCTGTCGCCGCCGCCGATGATGGTGATGGCGTCCGTACGGCTCAGGGCCTCGGCCACAGCCTCAGTACCCTTGGCGAAGGCCGGGAACTCAAAGACGCCCATGGGGCCGTTCCAGATGACGGTGCCCGCGTCCGCCACGGCGCCGCAGTACAGCTTCACCGTCTCCGGACCGATATCCAGGCCCTGCCAGCCGTCGGGGATCTCCCCGGCCTTCACCACCTGACTCTTGGCGTCGGGGGCGAAGGCGTCCGCGCAGACGGTGTCCACCGGCAGCAGCAGCTTTACGCCCTTCTCCTTTGCCTTCTCCACCATCTCATTGGCGTAGCTCTCCCAGTCGGCCTCCAGCAGGCTGTCGCCCACCTTGCCGCCCTGGGCGGCGGAGAACGTATAGGCCATGCCGCCGCCGATGATGATGGTATCGGCGATGTTCAGCAGGTTGTTGATGACGCCGATCTTGGAGGAGACCTTGCTGCCGCCTAAGATGGCCACCAGGGGCCGCTTGGGGTCGGCGATGGCACCGCCCAGGAACTCCAGCTCCTTCTGGATCAGGAAGCCGGAGACGGCGGGCAGGTACGCCGCCACGCCGGCGGTGGAGGCGTGGGCCCGGTGCACGGCACCGAAGGCGTCGGACACATACAGATCCGCCATGTCGGCCAGCTTCCTGGCCAGCTCCGGGTCGTTCTTGGTCTCGCCGGGCTCAAAGCGGGTGTTCTCCAGCAGCAGGATCTGTCCCGGCTGCAGGGCGGCCGCCTTGGTTTGGGCGTCGGGGCCCACTACGTCATGGGCGAAGATCACTTCCCGCCCCAGCAGCTCGCTGAGGCGCTTCGCCACCGGGGCCAGGCTCAGCTTGGGGTCGGGGCCGTTCTTGGGCTTGCCCAGGTGGGAGCAGGCGATGACCGCCGCCCCATTCTCCAGCAGATACTGGATGGTGGGCAGCGCCGCCACGATGCGCTTGTCGCTGGTGATGGCGCCGGTCTCTTTGTCCTGGGGGACGTTGAAGTCGCAGCGGAGCAGGACCTTTTTGCCCCGTACCTCCACATCCCGGACCGTCTTTTTATGGGTATTCATCTGAGATGTCCTCCTATCTGATCTCGTTCCATTGGATTCCTCATGATTCATTCCAACGCAGCCGAAGCCGCAGAGGCGTTCGGCGGCGGTGTCAGCGCGTTCAGGGACTAGTATGGACCGAAGGATGAAAATTCACCCCCGGCCGTCCCCCCGCAATGCAAGGCCGCTCCGCGCCCTGCAAAAGCAGCCGGGCCTCCCCAGCGGAATCGGCGCCGCCCGGCGGGGCTCAGCCCCAGGCCATCTCGCCGGTTCCCAGCAGGCCCGGAAAGCCGTTCTGCCGCAGCGCCTCGTAGACGCAGACGGCCACGGTGTTGCTCAGGTTCAGGCTGCGGGCCTCGCTGACCATGGGCAGGCGGACGCAGCGGTCCCGGTACCGCTCCCGGAGAGCCAGAGGCAGCCCGGCGGTCTCCTTGCCGAAGAACAGCCAGCTGTCGGCGGTGAACCGGGCCTCCTGATAGGACCGGGGCGCCTTGGTGGTGGTGAGCCACAGGTCCCGCTCCGCCTCGGGGCGGCGGCGGAAAAAGTCCTCCAGATTCTCGTAATCAAAAACCTCCACCAGGTTCCAGTAGTCCAGGCCAGCGCGGCGAACGGCCTTCTCCGAGATGTCGAAGCCCAGGGGGCGGATCAGGTGCAGCTGGCTGCCGGTGGCGGCGCAGGTGCGGGCGACATTGCCGCAGTTCTGTGGGATCTCCGGCTCCACCAGTACGATATGAAGCATAGACAGCTGTCCCCCTCTTTTCATGCAGTCAAAACACATTGTACCGCGTCGCCCCGGCAAATTCAACTGTAATGTGTGAAGAAAACCGGATTTTTAGAAAAAATCACGACAAATCCGGCTGGATTTCTGCAAAATGCCGGAAATGACAGAAGGAGGGGGCGCCGCAGGAGCGGATCTGTTGTCTCCCACAAAAAAACGTCCCTGTACAAGAAAAATCTGGAGGAAATTTCTTTTATAAATTCGCCGGAAATACTGGATTTTCCCAAGATATTTGTTATAATAAAAAATACGAACGAACAAGGAGGAGAAAACCCATGGATTTTCCGCAGCGCGCCGTGTTTTTTCTGGAAGAGGACTCCTCCCTCCCGGCGCACTCCAAACCGCTGATGCTGGAAGCCGTGTTATTTTGCCCGATCCTAAAATGGATGAGTGACAAGCTGTTGGCCGACGGCGTGCAGCGGTTTTTTGCTGTCTCCAGCCCCCGCTTTGCCCAGGAGGTCCGCGCCTGCTTCCCGGAGGACGCAGACGTGACCATCTCTGAGCAGCACAGCGAGCTGCTGGACTTTTTGAACACGCCGGACCCGGTGGCCGTGTTTGTCCGGGCCGCCCTTCCCATGGAGGAGGCGGGCCCCGGCTTTGTCTACGGCGCCGCCGGCTACGAGCTCCAGGCGGTCTGGCAGGAGAAGATGACCAATGCCGTCTCCGCGGCGGAGCTGATCCCCGGCTGGGTGCCGGTTTTCAGTCTGGAGACCGTGGCCGAGCTGGAGCCCCTGCTCCGGGAGCGGATCGTCCGGCGGCACATCCGCGCCGGCGTCCGGGTGCTGGACCCGAACGCGGTGTATATCGACCCCCGGGTCACCATCGGCCGGGGGACCATGCTCCTGCCCGGCACCATCCTGCGGGGGGAGACCGCCGTCGGCTGCGGCTGCACCATCGGTCCCAATGCCGTGGTGCGGGATTGCGTCATCGGCGATGAGACAGAGATCAATGCCTCCCAGGTGAACGAGAGCACCATCGGCAGCCGCACCCACGTGGGGCCCTTTGCCTACGTGCGCCCCGGCTGCGCCATCGGGGACGACATCAAGGTGGGCGACTTTGTGGAGGTGAAGAACTCCGCCATCGGTGACGGCACCAAAATCTCCCACCTGACCTATGTGGGGGACAGCGACGTGGGCCGCAAGGTCAACTTCGGCTGCGGCACCGTCACCACCAACTATGACGGCGTGAAGAAGTACCGCTGCACCATTGAGGACGGCGCCTTCATCGGCTGCAACACCAATCTGGTGGCGCCGGTGACTGTGGGCGCGGGTTCCTATATCGCGGCGGGTGCCACCATCACCAAGGATGTGCCCGCGGACGCGCTGGCCGTGGCCAGGGCCAAGCAGGAGAACAAGGAGGGGTGGGCCAAACGGCGGCGGAAGCTGTACGGGCAGGAGCACTGATGCTCCTTCGGCTGATCGATCCTACTGACAGAAACCAAGAACATTCAGAACATAGAAAGAGGGCGTTCAAACAATGATTTCTCACGGCAAGGACATCAAGGTGTTTTCCGGCAACGCGAATCCGAAGCTGGCGGAGGAGATCTGCAAGTTGATGGGAACCAAACTGGGCGAGGCGGAGGTCGGTACCTTCTCCGACGGGGAGATCTTCGTCTCCCTGTACGAGACGGTCCGCGGCAGCGACGTGTTCGTGGTCCAGTCCACCTGCACCCCGGTGAACAACAATCTCATGGAGCTGCTCATCATGATCGACGCGCTGAAGCGCGCCTCCGCCGGCCGCATCACCGCGGTCATCCCCTACTACGGCTATGCCCGGCAGGACCGCAAGGCCAAGGCCCGTGACCCCATCACCGCCAAGCTGGTGGCCAACATGCTCACCGCCGCGGGCGCGGACCGGGTGCTGACCATGGACCTGCACGCCTCCCAGATCCAGGGCTTCTTCGACATTCCTGTGGACAATCTGGCGGGCAACCCCATCTTTGTGGACTACTACGCCAAGAAGTACGGCTCCGAGTGCGAGAACATGATGGTGGTCTCTCCCGACGTGGGCTCTGTGTCCCGGGCCCGGGCCTTTGCCCAGAAGCTGCACATGAATCTGGCCATCGTGGACAAGCGCCGGCAGAAGGCCAACAGCTGCGAGGTCATGAACGTCATCGGCGACGTGCGGGACAAGGACTGCATCCTCTTCGACGACATGGTGGACACCGGCGGCAGCCTGTGCAACGCCGCCAAGGCCCTGATCGAGGTGGGCGGCGCCAAGAGCGTCCAGGCCTGCGCCTCCCACGGCGTGCTCTCCGGCCCGGCCATTGACCGGATCAACGACAGCGTCATCACCGAGCTGGCCCTGCTGGACACCATCCCCGCCATTGATCCCAAAAAGAGCAGCAAGATCAAATACCTGCAGGTGGCCCCCATGTTTGCAGAGGCCATCGAGCGTATCTACCAGGAGATCTCCATCTCCAAGCTGTTCCGCTGAGAAGCGGCGGAGCTCCGGCATTTCTGCGTATCAATAATGGACTGGTCAAGGCGGGGAAGGGAACTTTCCCGCCTTGGCTGACGTTGCAAAGGAGTTTTTTTCATGCTGTTAGGCGCCAAATCCGCCGCCGTGGACTGGCTGGTGGTGGGCCTGGGAAATCCCGGGGCCAAGTATGAGCACACCCGCCACAACATGGGCTTTCTCACCGTGGACCTGCTGGCGGAGCAGGCGGGGGTGAAGCTGAACAAGGTCAAGTTCAAATCCGCCTATAACATCATCCCCTTCGCCGGGTCCAAGTGCCTGGTGATGAAGCCCCAGACGTATATGAACCTCTCCGGCGAGGCGGTGCGGGAGGCGGTGCAGTTCTACAAGATCCCTGCCGACCACGTGCTGGTGATCTATGACGATGTGTCATTGCCGGTGGGGAAGCTGCGGGTGCGGCCCACCGGCTCCGCCGGGGGGCACAACGGCATCAAGAACATCATTGCCCACCTGGGGACCCAGGACTTCCCCCGGATCAAGATCGGCACCGGCGCGCCGGGCGAAGGGGGCGACATGATCGACTGGGTCATCGGCGTGCCCTCCCAGGCGGAGCGGAAGGTGTTGGTGGAGAGCTTCCGCCGGGCCATCGACGCGGCGGAATGTATCATTGAACATGGCTGTCAGAAGGCCATGAATGACTTCAATTGAATGAGGGCCGTCCAATGGGGCGGCTCGCCGCGCCTCTTTTTGCCGCCGGGCATGGCGCCCGGTAAAGGGGAATACACTAAGGACGGATCCATTTTCCCGGATCGTGCCGGTGGATATGACCTGGGTGGGAGAATCATGTCCATCCGCTTTACAGCCCCTGCCTCCAAACAGGCGCCGGGCGGAGAACGCCCACCGGGCCATGCGCCCGGAAGCAGCCCGGCGCCCAGAGAGTCTTCCCAATTTTTCATGTTGACAAGGACCACATCCTATGGAACAGTTTCTGAGACAATTGCAGACTATCCCCGAGGCGGCGGAGCTGATCCGCCGGGTGGAGGAGGGCGGCTGTCCCGCGGCGGTCAGCGGCCTCCAGCCGGTGCAGCGGGCCTGCGTGGGCGCGGCGGTGGCGGCAGCCTGCGGCCGTCCGGCGGTGTTCCTCTGCGGGGACGAGCGGGAGGTCCAGGTCCTCTCCGCTGATCTGGAGACCCTGACGGGCCGCCGCCCCGTGACCCTGCTGGGCCGGGAGTGGCAGTTCCGCCCCGGGGCCGTGGGTTCTCGGGACTGGGAGCGGAGCCGTCTGGCGGCGCTGTACGCCCTGGCCCAGGGGGACGCGCCGGTGGTGGTGGCCACCGCGGACGGCCTCATGGCCCGGACCCTGCCGCCGGAGACCCTGCGATCCCTGGCCATCACCCTGGAGGTGGGGGGGCAGGCAGAGCTGGGCGCGCTGGCGGAGCAACTGCTCTCCGCCGGGTATACCCGTTGTGAGCAGGTGGAGGGCGTGGGCCAGTTCGCCCTGCGGGGCGGCATTCTGGACGTGTTCTCTCCCCTGATGGACCAGCCGGTGCGGTGCGAGTTTTTTGACGATGAGATCGACTCCATGGGCGCCTTCGACCCCGGCACCCAGCGGCGGACCCGGAACGTGTCCTCCGCCCGGATCCTGCCGGCGGCGGAGGTGCTGCCCCACTGCGCCCCCGGAGGCCTGCCCGGTCTTGCGGACCAGCTGACCGCCCTGGCGGAGAAGCTGGCGAAAAAGCAGAAGACGGAGGCCATCGTCCAGACGTTGCGGGAGGACGCGGAGCGGCTGCGCAGCGGCGCGGCCCCGGGGGCGGCGGACCGGTATCTGGCAGCCATCTATCCGACTGTCACCGCCGGGGTCCACTACCTGCCTCCGGACGCGGTGGTGTTCCTCAGTGAGAGCGGCCGGGTGGACGAGCGGGTGAAGAATACGGTCCTCCAGCAGAAGCAGGACGTGGAGGCGCTGCTGTCCGCCGGGGTGCTGGCGGGGGAGTACGCCCATCTGACCCTCACCGCCGAGGAACTGTACGCCGCGCTGGAGGACTTCCCCGTGATCCTGGAGGACTCTCTGCCCACCTCCCGGCACCCCCTGCGGCCCCGGGGCCTCCTGACCATGAATGCCAAACAGCTCAGCTCCTACGGCGGCAGCCTGGAGACCGCCGTCACGGATCTGGAGCACTACCGCTCCTCCGGCAGCGCGGTGCTGGTGCTCTGCGGTGGGGAGACCCGGGCGAAGAATCTCCACCGGCTGCTGGAGGAGAAGGGCATCCCGGCCACCCTGGATCTAAGCGGCGCCGCCATGCCTGCGGCGGGGGAGGTGCGCCTCTCCCTGGGGGCCCTGTCCGCTGGCAGCGAGTGGCCGGCGCTGAAGCTGGCGGTGCTGACAGAGGGCCAGCTGACGGCCCCGGCCATGCGCAAGCGCCAGCGGGTGAAGAAGGACTCCAACCGGCAGAAGCTCCAGTCCTACACCGACCTGTCCCCCGGAGACCTGGTGGTCCATGAGCACCACGGCGTGGGCCGGTTCGTGGGCATCCAGCGGATGCCGGTGGACGGCGTGGAGAAGGACTACATCAAGATCGACTACGCCGGCGGGGACTGCCTGTACGTCCCCGTGACCCAGCTGGATCTGGTGAGCAAGTACATCGGCGGAGGCGAGGACACCGAGCGCACCAAGCTCAATAAGCTGGGGGGCGCCGAGTGGACCCGGCAGAAAACCAAGGCCAAGAAGGCCGCCAAGGATCTGGCCAGGGGCCTCATCGCGCTGTATGCCGAGCGGCAGAAGCGGCCGGGCTTCGCCTTCTCCCCGGACTCCCCCTGGCAGCGGGAATTTGAGGAGTCCTTTGACTACACCGAAACCGACGACCAGCTGCGGTGCATCGCGGAGATCAAGGCGGACATGGAGAAGCCACGGCCTATGGACCGGCTGCTATGCGGCGACGTGGGCTACGGCAAGACGGAGGTGGCACTCCGGGCCGTGATGAAGTGCATCCTGGACGGGAAACAGGCCGCCATCCTGGTGCCTACCACCGTCCTGGCCCAGCAGCATTACGCCACCGCTGTCAGCCGGTTCCGGGACTTTCCGGTGAAGATCGAGGTGCTGTCCCGCTTCACCCCCGCCAGGGAGCAGAAGCGGATCCTGGAGGCCGCCAAAAACGGCGGCGTGGACCTGCTGATCGGCACGCACAAGCTGCTGCAGAAGAGCATGGCGTTCAAAGACCTGGGCCTGCTGGTGATCGACGAGGAACAGCGGTTCGGCGTCACCCACAAGGAGCGGCTGAAGGAGATGAGCCGCCAGGTGGACGTGCTGACCCTCTCCGCCACTCCGATCCCCCGGACGCTGAACATGGCACTTTCGGGCCTGCGGGACATGTCCACCCTGGAGGAGCCCCCGGCGGACCGGCAGCCGGTGCAGACCTATGTGCTGGAGCACGACTGGGCCATCATTGAGGATGCCGTCCGCCGGGAGCTGGGCCGGGGCGGCCAGGTATACTACCTCCACAACCGGGTGGAGAGCATCGACGCCACCGCCGCCCGGCTCCAGAAGATGCTGGGGCCGGAGGTCCGTATCGTCACCGGCCACGGGAAGATGACGGAGCAGGAGCTGTCCTCCGTCATGCAGGCCATGGTGGACGGGGAGGCGGACATCCTGGTCTGCACCACCATCATCGAGACCGGCATCGACATCCCCAACGTGAACACTCTCATCATCGAGGACGCGGACAAGATGGGGCTGGCCCAGCTCCACCAGATCCGGGGCCGCATCGGCCGCAGCGCCCGGCGGGCCTACGCCTATCTCACCTACCGCCGGGGCAAGGTGCTGCAGGAGACCGCCGCCAAGCGGTTGGCGGCCATCCGGGAGTATGTGGAGTTCGGCTCTGGCTTCAAGATCGCCATGCGGGACCTGGAGATCCGGGGCGCGGGGAACCTGCTGGGGCCGGAGCAGTCTGGGTATCTCATGAGCGTAGGCTACGACCTGTACCTGAAGCTGCTGGAGGAGGCCGTCCTGGAGGAGCGTGGCGAGGAGAAGCGGATCGAGACGGAGTGTGCCGCCGACCTGACGGTGAACGCCCATATCCCGGACCGGTACGTCCCCTCGGCAGAACAGCGGATGGACCTGTACCGCCGCATCGCCGCCATCCGCACGGACGAGGACGCCTCGGATCTGCTGGACGAGATGCTGGACCGCTACGGCGAGGCGCCCAAGTCCGTTCTGGCCCTGCTGGACGTGGCCCTGCTGCGTTCTGCCGCGGCCAAGGCCGGCGTGTCCGATATCTCCCAGAAGGGCAGCCTCCTGCGGCTGCAGCTGGGAGTGTTCCACCCACAGGCCCTGGTGGCGGTGTGCGGCCACGCCAAGTACCGCCAGCGGCTGACGCTGGCGGCGGGGGAGATCCCTGCCCTCACCCTGAAGCTCAAGCCCGGGGAGGATGTGCTGGAGGCCGCCCGGGACCTGGTGGAGGACCTGAAGCTGGCCGCGGAGGAGGCCGCGGGCGGGACCCCGTAAGTTTCATCATGTTTTTGCCATGCCCCGCATAGGATGGTGGCGGTGGGACGTCCCCCGCCTGTCCTGTGCGGGGCGTTTCCACGGAATCTGCGAGGAATGACAAAGGAGAACCGTGATGAAACGATGCATCGCTTTTTGCCTGGCCCTGGGGGCCGCCCTCTCTCTCACCGCCTGCGGGGGCGGAGACACAGAGGGGGGACTTCTCTGCGAGGCGTCCGGCATCCGTCCGGACACTGTGCTGCTGTCCGTGGACGGGCGGGACGTGTCCGCCCAGCGATACCTCTACTGGCTGGCCTACGCCTGCGACTACATCGCCGACTACTACGACAGCGGGGAGGGGATCCAGTGGGGGGACACTGTCTCCGGCCAGAGCCTGGAGGATTACGCCAAGGACCAGGCGCTGCAGAACGCCGCCCTGTACGCCACAGTGGAGACCTGGGCGGAGGACTACGGCTGCACCCTCACCGACGAGGACCGGACCGCCATGGACCGGGAGTGGGCGGCCCGGGCGGCCCAGTACGGCGGGGAGGAGGCCTATCTGGCCGTGCTGGCCCGCATGGGGCTGGACCGGGCGGAAGCGGAGGCCATCTCCGGGGACTACTATCTCTACGAGCACCTGTACGACCTCTACTGCACGGAGGGCAGCGAGCTGGCCCCTGCGGAGCATGACCTGGAGACCTTTGCCCAGGAGCAGGGCTACCTCACCGTGGACCACATCTGGCTCTCCACCGCCGCTGTGGACCCGGCGGACGCGGAGGCCGTGGCCGCCTGCCGGGCCAAGGCGGAGGAGGCCTTTTCCAAGCTGAACGGCAGCGCGGACCCTGCCCACGACTTTGCCGTCCTGGCCGCCACTTACAGCGATGAGACGGACCGGGACCAGCATCCGTCCGGATACACCTTCACTGTGGGGGACGGCACGCTGCCCGCCGCCTGCGAGGAGGCGGCCCAGGCCCTGGAGGAGGGCCAGTTCAGCGGCGTGGTGGAGGCGGATGACGGCTTCTACCTGATTCTGCGCAAGCCCGTGGACCTGGAGGCCGTGGCCCCGGACTACTTCGACGCCCTGCTCCAGGCTGCGGCGGACAGCGCGGACATCTCCACCACCCGCACCTATGCGGACCTGGATGTGAGCCGGTTTTACGACGAGCTCATCGCCGCCCGGGCGGAGCTGGATGCCTCCGGCGGAGAGGTTGCCTGATGGGTGTTTGTGCCAATTTTGGCAAAATGACGAAATTCGCAGAGGTTTTGATAATGTTTTCACAAATTTTCGAATTTCACAGAAATGTGCATTGACGGGGCAGGAAAAACCCAGTATAATCAAATCAGCAAGCGGTTGGTGTATGAGCATTTGTCAAAAATTTGGCAATCATGTTTTTCTTTTGACAAACTCTCGCCGCCACCCTCAACTTGTGATTGGCGTCTGCGGCAGCGCCTGACGAAGAGCCGTCGGAGCTGCCAATCCCATATTTTTATAAAAACGGAGGAAGATCATGAAAGAGCTCTATGTTGTGAATTGCTGCAGAACCGCGATTGGTTCCTTCGGCGGCGCGCTGAAGA
>NZ_CAKVVF010000037.1:0-22157 GCF_934833455.1 Oscillibacter sp. KLE 1728 | reverse complement strand
GTGCAGTCCAGATACCGGTTGTTGACGGAGCGGACCTCCACCGTGATGTCCCGCTTGTGCAGCTCCTGTCTTGCCCGGCCGTAGCCGGTCATGCTCTTAATCATGTGATCCCTACTTCCTCTCTTGTGGTCTCTCAGCAGCAGAACCAATAGCCGCCGCCATTGCAGAGCGCCCAGAGACAGCACAGGCTCATACAGGGATTTCCGCCGCACAAGGTGCCGAAACTCCCGCCGCCGGGGCGGTATGCCGTGTCGTCCGTGCCCTCCATATACTCCAGCGCCTGCCGGTACTCGGCGTTGGTGGGGTCCATCTGGCAGGCGGTCCGGTAGTACCGCAGCGCCTCGTCCAGCCAGCCCCGGCGGTAGCAGACCGCCCCCTTCAGGAAGTTCCACTCCGCATTGTGGTCGCTGTAATTGGCCAGCAGCGCCTCCGCCCGGCTGATGTTGCCGGTGTTGATGGCGATGCGGGCCTGCTGGAGCACGGAGCTCTGACCGCTGTAACTCTGGGAGCCCCCATATCCGCCGTAGCCCTGATAGCCGCCGTATCCGCCGTAGCCGGAAGCGCCGTAAGAGGCCCCGCCGGAGCCACTCCCCCGCTTGCCGGAGGCCCGCTCCTTGGTGATCTGCTCGTAGGCGGCGTTGATCTCTTTCATCTTCTCCTGCGCCAGATCCGCCAGCGGATTGTCGTGGTAGTTATCCGGGTGGTACTTCCGGGCCAAGTCCCGATATGCTTTTTTGATCTCCTCGTCGGAGGCGTTCTCCGACACACCCAGTATCTGATAGGGATCGTTCATGTGGTCTCCTCAGCCTTCTTGTGTTTCTTTCTCTGTTCCCTGGGGGGCATTTTGTGGAAGGTGCCCTCCAGCACGGCCCGGCCCACGGCAAAAAGCCCGGTGTACACCGTACTCTCCAGCAGGGGGCGCCAGACGCCGAAGTCCCACAGCTCAAAGGCCGTGGCGATCATGTGGATGGAGTGGTCCAGCGTTCTGGCAAAGGCCCGGCGGCTCTCCTCGTCCCATTTGCCGTCCCGCAGGCCATAGCGCAGGGCCACGGGATTATAATTCCCGGAGACGGCGTCTTTTTGCAGGTCGTCCGCCGCGTCGATCAGATACACCCACCGGCCCAGGTGGTAGAGCATCTGCTCCAGCACCCGCCGCCGCACCGGGTCCTCCACCCCGGCAGCCGCTGCCGCCAGCAGCTGGGCAAAGGTATCTGCCGCCTGATCCATGGAGGGACAACACTCCCCCTCCAAGCGGCTCAGAGCCGCCAGCTGTTCCCGCACCCGGCCGTCAAACTCCGGCCGGGCCGCGGCAGCCTTTCGATAGCCGCCCCGCAGTGCGGCGGCGGAGACCCGGTAGCCCAACCCCTTCCAGAGGCCGTGGTCCTCCACGCCGTCCCGCAGCTGCCAGTAGGCCAGAATCACGCTCTCATCCGCTGCCAGCTCCAGGGCCGCGGTTGCGGGCTGGTACGCCCGGAGCCGGACGGGGCTGGACACGCACCGCCTCCGGCAGGGCGCAGCTTCTTCCGGATCCGACAGCAGGATGGCCAGATAGGTGAAGTCGTAGTTCAGGATCATCCGGGCCGCCGGGCCGTACCGCTCCCCCAAGGTGTGGCACAGCCCGCAGTATGCCCGCCGGAACCGCTCTGCCTCCTCCTGAGGCAGGATCTCCAGCGGGGGGCGTACATAGCCGAACACCGCCTCAGAACACCCGGACGATGTTGAAGGTCAGGCCGCCCCTGGCCCGCAGCCTGCGGTCATAGAAGATGGCAAAGACGATGCCCGCCGCGAATCCGGCCGCAGCCACCGCGTACTGCGCCGCTACGCTGTCCGTCAACAGGGACATGATGACATACCCCGCCAGGAACAGCACCACCGGGATCAGGTACACCAGTACCACGATCCGCAGCATATTCTTGGTGCTGCTCTCCACAACCACCTTCTGTCCGGGCCGGGCGCCGATGGGGTTGCTGGCCCGGGCGTGGACCGCCGCGCCGGTGACGCCGCAGCCGGCGCACTCCTCGCAGTCGTGTCCGCAGGCGGATTTCCGGGGTACGGAAATCTCCGCGTGGTCCGCATCTAAAATTCGTTCAACTGTTGCGATCTGCGTCATGTTGTCTCGTCTCCTGTATCTGGGATCTCCCCGGCGGGCGTATCAGGCTCCGCCGGCTGATCGGATGTCTGTTCAGAAATGGTGACACGCACCTGATACGTCCCGCCGGAGACGCCCACGTCGTGCCCCACCACCGTCACCTCCGCGGGGACAGTGTAGGTGCCCACGGCGGAGCCGAAGTCCGCCAGGTCCACCGTCACCAGAATGTTGTCCGAGGTAATGGCCCCCACATCCCCGCTGGTGCCGAAGATGGACACGGCCAGCTGCTCTGTCAGCAGGTCTACGGTCCGGTCCTCCGGCGCGTTCTCCAGAATGAAGTTGGTGGCCGTCACCGTGGTGCGCTGCATATCCTTGAAGGAGATGCGCAGCGTGGCGCGTGTGACGCCGCTGAGATTCTCGCATCCCTCCGGGATGGGAATGGCATAGCTGTAATTGGTGGTGCTGCCCAGCTCCGCCAGATTGAAATCGTCCAGAACGATGCTGTCCATGCTGTTCAGCACATCTGCCGGGCCGGACACCAAGATGGTGGACGGCTCGATCCCCCAGTCCACGTTGTACATGCGGGCGCCGGCGGACTCCACGAAGTTCATGGTCAGCTGCAGCTCCCGGGTGACATATACCGGCAGCGTCACCTGAATGGTCTCCTCTGTGGTCTGGAGGCTCGTGTTCTCCAGCAGCTGGTCGTTTGCGTCATAGAACTGGATGGGCAGCTCTCCCGTGACCGTGGAGGTGGCGTCCTCTCCCAGATCCAGGGTCACCTTGGCATAGCTGACGGCATCCACATCCTCCTGATCGCCCCGGACCTCGATCTCCGTGGGGCTGACCTGCAGCTCTCCGGCGGAGTAACCCTCTGCCACATTGCCGGAGATCTCGCACCGGACATCCACCGTCTTGTGGTACAGCTCCGCCACGTTGATGGTGATGACGGAGGGCGTCCGGTCGCTCACCGTAATATTCTGCCGGAAATACTCTTCCGTATAGCCGTAAATCACCGAGGTCACCGTCTGCACCCCTGTCCGGCTCACATTGGAGAGATCCACTGTCACCCGGATATAGTCTTTGTCCAGCAGAGCCAGGTCAAACGCGGTCCCTTCCATCTCCAAATCCACGGTGCTGACGGTATCCTCGTCCAGCAGCATGAAGCCCCGCTCTGTAAGGACCGTCTCCCCAGTGTAGGTGATGGGCACATCCCGGAACCACTTGGTATGCATCACCGCACCGCCGTTGTTTCCGAAGTTGTCCACGAAGATCCACACCACGATGGCCGCCAGGATGCACAGGGCGAGATACACCGCCTTCTGCTTGGGATTACTTTTCATGGTTGTCGCCTCCCGTGCTTCCGGCCCGCAGCAGATTCATCAGGCTGAACTTGGGCTTGTCCTCCCCGGCCTCCTGCGGAAGCAACTCGTTCCGCAGGATATTGGCCAGCGTCTCCGGCTTGAGGTGCCGCTTGAGCATTCCCCCGATGGCCACGGAGATGGACCCGGTCTCCTCGGAGACGATGACCACCACGGCGTCGGCGTTCTCGCTCATGCCGATACCGGCCCGGTGGCGCATCCCCAGCTCCCGGGAGAGGTTCACGTTCTTGCTGAGAGGCAGCATGCATCCGGCGCCAAGCACCCGCCCGTTCCGGACGATGACGGCGCCGTCATGCATGGGGGCCTTTACAAAGAAGATGTTTTTCAGTAATTCGCTGGAGACCGCCGCGTCCAGCACCGTGCCGCTGCGGACCATGTCGTCCAGCAGGTTTTCCCGCTCGAACACGATCAGGGCGCCGGTGCGGGACTGGGACATCTCGGTGCAGGCCAGCACCGTCTGGTCGATGGCCTGTTCCACGGCGGTGCCGGCCTCCGCCCGGGAGAAGAAGGCGATGAAGCGGCGGCTGCCCACCTCCTCCAGGATGCGTCGGATCTCGGGCTGGAAGAGGACGATCAGCGCCACCACGCCCCACCTCACCAGTTGGTTCATGATAAAGTTGATGCTGTTCATATTCAGGACCATGGACAGCATCAGCGCCGCCAGAAACACCAGCACGCCCTTGAGCAGGCTGGCGGCCCGGGTGCTCTGAATCAGCGTCAGAGCCTTGTAAAACACAAACACCATAATCGCTATATCCAAAATGTCCGTGACCTTCAGCATCATCAGATACCGGCCGATGATCCCGGGCAGTGTGGAGAGCGTGACAAATTCCATTGGACGTCATCATCCCTTTCAGGCCATGAATATCTAGATTATATAAAATCTGCCTGTAGAATGCAAGGCAAACCAAGCTAAAATTCACGGTCTGTTCAGAAAGTCACCTCAGGATCTCCCCCATAGCCACTAGGAAACGGGATACTTCCTCCCGCGTGTTCCAGTGGGAAAAACTCAGCCGGACGGTGCCGGTGTCCAGCGTCCCGGCGGTGCGGTGGGCCAGGGGCGCGCAGTGAAGGCCCGCCCGCACGGCGATGCCCCGGTCTGCCAGGGCCGCGCCCAATGCCTCTGCGTCCATGCGCTCCGGGACAATGGAGAGCACCCCCGCCTGGGCCGCCAGGTCTGGCAGGGCAAACACCTGCAGTCCAGGGAGCCGCCTCAGGCCCTCCGCCGCCTGGAAGGTCAGTTGCCGCTCTCCGGCGCAGATGGCCTCCGGCCCCAGCTGGCGGACGAATCGGACCCCCGCCAGCAGCCCTGCGATGCCGGGCATATTGTGGGTGCCCGCCTCCAGCCGATCCGGCAGGAAGTCCGGCATCTCCTGCTGGATAGAGATGCTGCCGGTGCCGCCCTCCAGCAGTGTGCGGACGGGGACGTCCTTCCCGCACAGCAGTACGCCGGTCCCCTGGGGGCCGTACAGGCCCTTGTGGCCCGGCATGGCGATGAAGGCCGCCCCCAGGGCCGTCATGTCCAGGGTCAGCATCCCGGCGGACTGGGACGCGTCGATGATGAAGGGTACCTCCCGCTCCCGGCAGATAGCGGCGATAGCCTCCACCGGCTGGACGAAGCCGAATACGTTGGACACGTGGTTGCAGATCACCGCGTCCGTGCCGGGCACGATCAGGCGGTCAAAGGCCGCCGTCACCGCTGCAGGCTGAAACAGGGGCGCCGCCGCCACGGACACCTGGGCTCCCAGGGCCGCCAGGGGCCGGGTGACAGCGTTGTGCTCATATCCGGAGATCACGGCTTTCCCGCCGGGAGGCACCAGGCTCTTGATGGCAATGTTCAGGCCGTGGGTGGCGTTCATGGTGAAGGCCACCTGCTCCGGGTTCTCCAGATGGTACAGCTCCGCCAGCTCTGTCCGGCAGTCGAAGGCAGCCTCCGCCGCACGCATGGCGGCGGGGTATCCGCCGCGGCCGGGAGAGCTCATGGTGGCCATGGCGTCCCGCATGGCGTCCGCCACAGTCCGGGGCTTCTGGAAGGTGGTGGCCGCGCTGTCAAAATAGATCACGGTCTCACCTCCCGGAACGTCCCCCGCTGGGTCAAGAATATCTGAACAGGGTCCAAAGATTCCCTGTGAAGGGCCGTCAGGGCAGCCGTCAGGTCGGAGTCCGCGATCTGCACGGCGTAGGCGCAGCCCCGGTCCGTCAGGTCCCGGGGGGCCCGGAAGATCCGGCTTCGGATCCCCGACCGGGCCAGCGCCCGCTGCATCCGCTGGGCATAGGTCACCGAGCGGGCGATAATCAAATAGTGCTCCACAGACACTCCTCCTCTCTACCCATTCTATGGTCGGGAGGCGCGGACGTGCGAAAAGGACGCGCCCGAGGCACGTCCTTTTTTTCAAGGGAGCCGTTCCAGCAGCGCCACCGCATGGGCCGCCATGCCGGAGCCGTCCCCGGTAAAGCCCAGATGCTCCTCTGTGGTGGCCTTCACATTCACCCGGTCCGCATCCGTCCCAAGAGCTGCGGAGAGGTTCGCCTCCATCTCCGGGCGGTAGGGGCCCACCTTGGGGGCCTGGGCGATGAGGGTGGCGTCGATGTTCACCACGGCCCATCCTCTCTCCTGCAGCAGCGCTGCCACCTGCCGCAGCAGCTCCAGGCTGGAAATACCGGCGTAGCGGGGATCGCTGTCCGGGAACAGCTTGCCGATGTCCCCCAGCTTGGCGGCGCCGCAGAGGGCGTCCATTACCGCGTGGGTCAGCACGTCCGCGTCGGAGTGGCCCAGCAGCCCACGGTCCCAGGGGATCTCCACGCCCCCCAGCACCAGCCGCCGCCTCTCCGTCAGCCGGTGGACGTCATATCCATGTCCGATCCGCAGATTCGTCATATCCGATCCTCCCTGGCCTGCAGAATAGCCTCCGCCAAAATCAGGTCTACCGGAGTGGTGATCTTCAGGTTTTCCTCGTCCCCCTCCACCAGATAGACCCGCTTGCCCAGCCGCTCCACGGCGGAGCAGTCATCCGTTATGGGGATGCCCCCCTCAACAGCCGCCTGAAGCGCGGCTTTCAGCAGCGCGCTCTCGAAGATCTGGGGTGTCTGCACAGCCCGCAGGGCCGCCCGGTCCAGCGTCTCCGCCACCGTGCCGTCGTCCCGGACGGCTTTGATGGTGTCCTTCACCGCCACCGCCGGGGCCGCCGCCCCGCAACGGGCGGCCTGCTCCGCCACATCGTCGATGAGCTCCGGCGTCACCAGGGGGCGGGCGCCGTCCTGCACCGCCAGCAGCTCCATGCCCTCCCCGGCCTCCAGTGCTGCCAGAAGCACCGAGTGGGCCCGGCTCTCCCCGCCCCGGATCACCTTGGTGCATTTGGTGATGCCGTAGGTCCTGCACAGCTGGGAGATCTCCAGAAAGTCCTCCTCCCGGGCGGCTACCACGATCTCGTCGATCCGCCGGGCCATCTGCAGGGCCGTCAGTGTCCGGGCCAGTACAGGAATGCCGTCCAGGGGCTGCAGCAGCTTGTTCACCCCGCCCATGCGGGAAGAACTGCCTGCCGCCGCCACCAGCGCGGCGCAGCAAGGGCGCTGGGCATCCCGGAATTTTTTGAAAAATGCCATGATCCGACCTCCCTGGAAATTTCTCCTGAAACAGCAGAATGTTCGCGGACATGGTCCGCGAACACGTTATCTCTGGATCTCCGGTGTCTGGAGCATGGCCTGCTCCACACGCCGCTCCACCTCTTCATAGCCGCTGTCCTCTGCCAGCACCAGCTCCGACAGCAGGATCTGGCGGGCCGTATGAAGCATCTTCCGCTCCCCATTGGAGAGGCCCCGCTTCCGTTCCCGGAACATCAGCCCCTTAATCACACGTGCCACCTCGTACAGATCCCCGCTCTTCATCCGCAGCAGATTTTCCCGGTACCGCTTGTTCCAGTTGCTGCTCTCCTCCACCGCCAAAGACGGGATAGCGGCAATCAGGGCTTCCGCCTCCGGCCGCTGGATGACCGAGCGGACTCCAATCGTCTGGCTGTTGGCGGTGGGGATCTTCAACAGCAGTCCACCCACCGGCATTTTGAACACATAGTAGTCCTGTGTACTCCCCGCGACCTTTTCCTGAACGATGGCGTCGATCACGCCGGCCCCATGCATTGGATGAACGACCAGATCCCCAACGCTGAACATGGTAAACTCCTTCCCATTTCCGCCGGGCGGTGACTGGAACCCGCTCTCTCTATTTCCACTTTTCTGTTTTCATAAATTTCATTATACCGGCTTTTCAGCGGCTTTACAAGCTTATTTTGAAATTTTTTTACTATCTTTTCCAGTGCCTTACACTTTCCGCAGAGAATCATCCACCCGCGGCAAGGGCATCAGCTCCTCCAGACACAGGTCCCCCCTGTACAAAAGAGCCGGACGGCAGATATGCCGCCCGGCTCCGGAGGATTTTGTTATCTCTTGTTGGAACGGCGCCAGATGTGCATCTTCTCCGCCTCGGCGATCAGCTCCTCGCGGAACTGAGGATGGGCGATGGCAATCAGGCCCTCGGCCCGCTCCCAAGTGGACTTGCCCTTGGCGTTGAACTTGCCGTACTCCGTCACTACATAGTGGAGGTTGGTGCGGGTGGCGGTGACCACGGACCCCTCCAGCAGCGTGGGCCGGATACGGGACTTCAGCTGGCCGCTTTTTTTGTCCATGTAGGAGGAGGAGCAGCAGATGAAGCTCTTGCCGCCCTTGGACAGGTACGCGCCCATGACGAAGTCCTGCTGGCCGCCGGCACCGGAGATATGGTGAATTCCAGAGGACTCAGAGGACACCTGGCCGTACAGGTCGATATCCACGGCGCCGTTGATGGAGATGAAGTTGTCGATCTGAGACACCCGGGCAATGTCGTTCACATAGCTGACGGGAGCAGCCATGCACTCAGGGTTGTTGTCGATGAAGTCATACAGCTTCTGTGTGCCCGCCGCGAAGGCATAGGTCTGCCGGCCCCGGTCAAAGGGCTTGCGCAGGCCCGTGATGCGACCGGCTATGGACATGTCCACGAAGGCGTCCACGTACATCTCGGTGTGCACGCCCAAATCCTTCAAGTCGCTCTCGGCGATCATCTTGCCGATGGCGTTGGGCATAGAGCCGATGCCCAACTGCAGGCAGGCACCGTCACAGATCTCCGGCACCACCAGTTTGGCCACTGCCATGTCCACCTCACTGGCGGCTCCGCCGCCGCCCAGCTCATCCAGAGCAGGGTTCTCTCCCTCCACGATCATGTCCACGTCGTCGATGTGGATGCAGTTCTCAAACCCGCCCAAGCACACGGGCATGTTCTTGTTGACCTCCACGATGACGGTCTTTGCGCACTCGCACACAGCCTTCAGGTGGGAGCCGCCGGGACCGAAATTGAACCAGCCGTGCTCGTCCATGGGGGCCACCTGGAACATGGCCACGTCCAAGCTCTTGATGCAGTTGCGGTAATACCCCGGCAGCTCAGAATACCGCAGGGGGATGTAATAGGAGAAGCCCTCGCTCACGGCCTTGCGCTCGATGCCGCCCATGTGCCAGGAGTTCCAGCAGAAATGCTCCGCCGCATTGGGCACATCGAAAATGGCGGGCTTGTGGGTCAGGATACCGCCCCGGATCTTCACGTCGGTCAGCTCGCCCATCCGCCGGGCCAGCGCCTTATCCAAGGCATCCGCCGAGCAGACGCTCCAGCCGTAATCCACCCAGTCGCCGGACTTGACGGCCTTGACCGCCTCGTCGGCCGTTGTCAGCTTCTGTTTGTACACTTCCTGGTAGCTCATGTTGATCTTCCTCCTGTAATTCCCGTTTGTTGTATGATGTCATCGGTGTTGTCTTACATTGATTGTCAAGAGTATAACATACCAGCCCTTGAAAAGCAATCCATACCGTGAAAAAAATCACAAAATTTTCAAAAAAAGGCAGGCCCCTCACCGGAGCCTGTCTTTTTTAGGTCTGGAAATCCGTGCGGATTACTCCTCCACAGGAGCTTCTTCCTCCTCAGCCTCATCAGCCGCGGGAGTCAGCAGGGCGCGGATGGACAGGGAGATCTTCTGCTTCTCCTCGTCGATGGCCGTGATCTTGGCGTCCACAATCTGGCCCTCGGAGAGGACATCCTCAGGCTTGTCGATGCGCCGGTCAGCAATCTGGGAGATATGGATCAGGCCGTCCACGCCGGGCACGACCTCGGCAAAGGCGCCGAAGGTCATCAGCTTGACGATGCGGACAGAGGCCACGTCGCCCACCTGGTACTTGTCCATGAACACCTGCCAGGGATCGATGCTGTGATCCTTCACGCCCAGGGAGATCTTCTTCTTCTCGGGATCGAAGGAGATGACGTACACGTCCATGGTATCGCCCACCTTGCAGACCTCGGCGGGGGTCTTGATCCGGCTCCAGCTGAGCTCGGAGATATGTACCATGCCGTCCACGCCGCCGATGTCCACGAACACGCCGTAGCTGGTCATGGACTTGACGGTGCCGGTGTAGTGCTTGCCCACTTCGATGTTGGCCCACACCTCCGCCTGGGCGGCCTTCCGGGCCTCCTCAGTGACGGAGCGGATGGAGCCCACCACGCGCCGGCGGGCGCGGTTGACCTCGGTGATCCGCAGCTGGACCTTCTGCTTCACCATGGCAGACAGATCAGCGCCGCGGGGCTGACCGCTCTGAGAGGCGGGGACGAATACCCGCACACCCTTGACGGACACCACGATGCCGCCCTTGTTCTCCTCGGTGACAGTGCCCTCCAGAACGGTCTTCTCCTCCACGGCCTGCTCGATGTTCTCCCAGACCTTGGCAGCGTCCAGACGCTTCTTGGACAGCTCTGCGTAGCCCTCCACGTCGTTGACGCGGACCACATAGGTCTCGATCTGGTCGCCCACGTGGATGATGTCCTCCGCCTTGACATTGGGGTCGTCGCTCAGCTCGCTGAGCTTGATGTAGGCCGCCTGCTTGGCGCCCACGTCCACCTGCACTTCGGTGGGGGTGATGGCGGTAACGATGCCGGTGACCCGGTCACCGTTATTTAAAGTTTTAAAAGACTGATTCAGTAATTCCTCGAAGGACTCCTCTTTGCCCTCGGCCGCCTTGATTTCTTCGCTCATCGTTGCATATACCTCCTTAATGATGCCCGCAGGCGTGGAGGCACCAGCCGTAAGGCCCGCAACAGTACAACCATTGAAAAAATCCGGCGAGAGCTCGTCCGCGCGTTCAATCTGGACCACGCGGGGGCATCTCCTCAGGCAAATTTCCGTCAGATGTTTGGTGTTGGCGCTTTTACGGTCTCCCACCACGACCATCACGTCTGCTTTGCCGGCGATTTCTGCCGCCTCAGACTGACGTTCATGCGTAGCATTACATATTGTATCAAAGATTTTTACGTTTGTACACTGTTTTTTTATGATTTTCCAAGAAGTTTCAAAAAGTTTTCGGATGCAGGTGGTCTGCGCTACTACGGTAACAGGGATTTCCCGACTTTTCTCATCCCCGTCCAGCCAGGCCTCCACGGCCTCCGGCCCGTCGAACACCAGGGGCTGGCGGCACCAGCTGGCCACCCCCATCACCTCCGGGTGCAGGGGTTCGCCGATGATCACCGGACGACGGCCCTCCGCCTCCGCCTGGGCCACTAGGCGCTGGATGCGGATCACATTGGGACAGGTGGCATTGACGCACCGGACGCCCCGGGCCTCCAGATCGTCCAGCACGGATTTCAATTCTCCATGGGATCGGATCACCACCGTGTCCCCCGCCGCCAGGCCAGCCGGGTCCTCGGTCTTCCGGACACCCCGGCGGGCCAGATCCTCCACCACGTGGGAGTTGTGGATCAGGTCTCCCAGCATCCAGCATCCGCCGGTCTCCTCCCCGGTCTTTGCCGCCAACTCCACCGCCCGCTTCACGCCGTAGCAGAATCCGGCGCTCTTGGCCAAAAGGACCTTCATCGCGCCTCCTTCCCCAGGGCGTAGGAGCGGCGGAGCACCTCGTCGGCGATGGCCTGGACCTCCTCCGGTGAAGGCCGACGGCTGGTGGCCTCCGGCCGGTATGCCTGGCCGAAGATGATGCGGGTCCGGCGAAAGAGGCGTTTGTTCCCCTCCACGTACACCGGCACGAACTGCGCCCCGGAACGGATGCCGATGACGGCCACACCACCCTTGGCGGGCAGAGCCCCCTCGTGTTCCACCCGGGTTCCCTCCGGGAATATCAGCAGGTTGTCCCCGCTCTTGATAGCCTTCAGGGCGGTTTTCACCGCCTCGATGTCCCCCTCGCCCCGGTCAACAGGGAAGGCGCCCAGCTTCCGCAGTACCCAGTCAAAGACCTTGTTGCAGAACAGCTCCTTCTTGGCCATGATGTGGAGCCGGTAGTTCACCGGAACCTTCAGCGCCACCAGCACCGGGTCCCAGTTGCTGTTGTGGTTGGGACACAGCAGGGCGCCGTGCTCCGGCAGGTTCTCCCGCCCGATGATGGTGACTGGGTGAAGAATCCCCGCCACCAAGTTTACCAGATAGTAGATGCATACGAAAAATCCATTCAGCGGCCTCTTTTCGCTCATAGTCCCGTCCTCTCCCGGATAATGTGCAGCAGCGCGTCCTCGCTCTGGACAAAATCCAGAGCCGTGGTGTCCAGCAGCACCGCGTCCTCCGCCTGACGCAGGGGTGCGGCGTCACGGTGGGTATCGTTCCAGTCCCGTTCCTGAATGGCACGGAGGATAGCCGCATAAGGCTCCGGCGTCCCCCGCTCCTCCAGCTCCAGCATCCGGCGGCGGGCCCGCTCCTCTGCGGAAGCGGTGAGAAACACCTTCACCTCCGCATCCGGCAGCACCACCGTGCCGATATCCCGGCCGTCCATCACCACGCTGTTCTCCCGGGCCAGCTGGCGCTGCATCTCCAGCAGGTACGCCCGAACCTCCGGATAGGCGGATACCAGAGAGGCGTAGCGGGACACCTCCGGCAGGCGGATCTCCGCCGTCACATCCATTCCATTCAGCTCCATGTGCTGCAGGCCGTCCGTCCCATAGGTCAGGCAAATCTCCAGGTCCGGCAGCACCGCCACCACGGCGGAGCGGTCCCGGGGATCGATCCCCTTCCGCCACACGGCATAGCCGATGGTGCGGTAGATGGCACCTGTGTCCACGTATAAAAAGTTCAGTCTGGCGGCCACGCTCCTGGCCAGGGTGCTCTTCCCCGCGCCGGAGGGCCCGTCGATGGCCACGCGAATGTTCTCACTCATGCGTTCTCTTCCCCTTGTCTCAGCGCCTCCGCCGCAGCCTGTCCCGCCGCCCGGCCTGTGGCCCAGGCGATCTGCAGGTTGAATCCGCCGGTATAGGCGTCCACATCCATGATTTCTCCCGAAAAGTATAATCCCTTTACAAGTTTTGATTCCATTGTCTTTGGGTCAATTTCACTGATCTTTATGCCACCGGAAGTAACGATGGCGTCCGTCACCGGGCAGGGGCCGGCAATCTCCACAGAAAAATGCTTGAGGCTCTGGACCAGTTCCCGCCGCTGCTCTCGCGTCAGGTCATGGACCTTTTGATGGGGCGGGATGCCCGACCGCTCCACTGCCACCGGAATCAGCTTCTGGGGCAGCAGATCGTCCAGCGCGTTGCAGAAGTCGTGGTTGGCGTACTTCTCAAAGTCCCGCAGCAGCCGCTTGTCCAGGGCCTGCTCATCCAGAGCAGGCTTCAAGTCAATCTCCAGCCGATAGGTCTTTTTGCCGAAGTGCCGCATGTGGGCGGAGGCCGATAGCACCAGGGGCCCGCTGACACCGAAGTGGGTGAACAGCATCTCCCCGAAGTCCGTGTAGATCTTCTTCCGGTCCTCGAACACCGCCAGCCCCACATTCCGCAGGCTCAGGCCCTGGAGCTCCCGGCCCAGGCCGTAATCCCGCAGCGGCACCAAAGAGCCCTGAAGGTCCGTCACCGTATGCCCCGCTTCCCGGGCCATTCGGTGCCCCTCTCCTGTGGAGCCGGTGGCGGGGTAACTGACGCCGCCGGTGGCAAGGACTACCGCCCCGGCAGGGTATGTCCCCCGCTCTCCCCGGACACCTGTGACGGCGCCGGAGGTGATCTCCAGCTCCGTCGCCCGGTCCCGGACCAGAGAGACCTTCAGCGCCTTCAGCCGCCGCTCCAAAGCGGCGCTGACGTCAAAGGCCCGGTCACTGACGGGAAACACCCGATTCCCCCGCTCGGTCTTCAGCGGCACGCCGATGGACGCAAAGAACGCCATGGTGTCCCGGCCGTCGAACCGGGAAAAGGCGCTGTACAAAAACTTGCCGTTCCGGGGCACGTTGGCCAGCAAGGTCTGTACATCGGCGTTGTTGGTGACGTTGCACCGGCCCTTGCCGGTGATGTTCAGCTTCTTTCCCAGCCGCTCATTGGGCTCCAGCAGCGTCACCTGTGCGCCCCGCTCCGCCGCGGAGACAGCGGCCATCATCCCGGCGGCTCCCCCGCCGATCACTACCAGCCCCTTACTCATCGTCCATCTTCCCGAACACGCCGTAGGCGTTCCAGATGTCCTCCAGCTCCGCAAAGGTGCGGGACACGTCCGACCGCATCCGGGAGCCCACGGCGATCAGCAGCGCGTTGATGAGGGACAGAGGCGCCACCATGGAGTCCACAAAGGAGATCATCTCACTGGGAGCCAGCAGAGCAGCCTCCGCCATCTGGTAGACGGGGGACAGCTCATTGTCTGTAATAGCCACGATGGTAGCCCCCCGGTCCTGGGCAAACTTCACTGTGTTCATAGTGACCTTGGAGTACCGAGGGAAGCTGATGGCGATCATCACATCCCCGGGGCCGATCCGCAGCAGCTGCTCGAAGATCTCCCCTGCGGCGTTGGACTGCACCAGCGTCACGTTCTCGGACAGCAGGTGCAGGTAGAAGTTCAGATACCCCGCCACAAAGGAGGAGGTCCGCACCCCCAGGATGTACAGGTGCCCGGCGCCCAGGATCAGGTCCACCACCTTGTTGAACTCGGTCCTGTCCGCCTCTTCCGCCACCATCCGCAGCTTGTCCATATCGGACTGGATCACGGCGGACAGCACATCCTGTCCGCCGAACAGATTGTCCGCCGCCTGGATGCGCTGGGTGGAAGTGAGGCGGCTGCGGATCATCTCCTGCAGTGCCCGCTGCATACTGGGATAGCCGTCGTACCCCAGCTCCGATGCGAAGCGTACCACTGTGGACTCGCTGACGCCGGAGAGCTTCCCCAGCTTGCTGGCAGTCATGAAGGCGGCCTTGTCGTAATTCTGCAGGATGTAGTCGGCAATCCGCTTCTGTCCCTTGGAAAAGGTGGGCATATTGCGCTCGATGGTATGTAGGATGCTCTTAGCCACTGCTGTTTCCTCCGTCGGCCGCCTGCAGGGGGCCGTTCTTGATCTTGCCCGGCAGCTCCGCTGGCCCGCCGGACGTTCCGCGGTCTATTGTAGCACAGTTTTTTCAAAATTCAAACCGCTTTGCGGGATTTTTCCGTCTCGCCGCCGGAATGGAAAAGACGCCGCCCCATTCAGGGCGGCGCCTTCCGCTTTTCAGTCAGGGGGTGACTCCCAGCGCCCCTGCCTCGTCCTGTGTCAAATACCGCCACTTTCCCGGCGGCAGATCGCCCAGCTCCAGAGCTCCCTCCCGGACCCGGCGCAGCCGCTTCACCGTCAGGCCGCACTGGGCACACATCCGGCGGACCTGCCGGTTCTTCCCCTCATGAATGGTCACTGCCAGCACCGCGGTTCCGGGAGTTTCCCGCAGCACCTCCACCCGGGCGGGGCGGATGGACTCCCCCTCCAGGTCGGTGACGGCTGCCAGCCGGGCCGCCGCGCCGGCCACCGGTCCGAATACGGAGACGTGATACGTCTTTTCCACCTCGTGCTTTGGATGCAGCATGTGCTGGGCCCAGGCACCGTCGTTGGTCAGCAGCAGCAGGCCCTCGGAATCCAGGTCCAGCCGTCCCACGGGATAAACCCGGCTCCCGCAGTCCGCTACCAGCTCCGCCACTGTCCGCCGCCCCCGCTCGTCCGAGAGGGTAGAGACATAGCCCCGCGGCTTGTTCAGCAGGATGTACACGGCCTCCGCCCGGGGCGCCAGGGGACGGCCGTCCACCAGGATCTCGTCCCGATCCGGGTCTGCACGCTGGCCCAGATGGGCGGTCTGGCCGTTCACCGTCACCCTTCCGGCGATCAAATATGTCTCTGCCGTCCGCCGGGAGCAAACCCCCGCGGCGGACAGCAGCTTCTGCAGTCGTTCTTCCATGTTGTCCTCTCTCTATCCCGGCAACCCCTGCTTCAGAATGCTCAGGGCGCTCTCCATCCGGGGCGCCACGTCGGCGCCATACAGCAGCGCCACCCGGCCCACCTCTTTTCCATTGACCGAGAAAACCGCCTCCCCGGCCCGCCGGCCGGCCCGGATGGGGGCCCGCAGAGATCCGGCCAGCTCCACGTCCAGCTCCAGGGACTCCCCCTCCGCCAGCGGCCAGGCGAAGCTGTCCGCCGCCACCAGGGGCACCGTGGCGCTCATGCCGTTTTCCACCTGGACCCGCTGGATTGTCTGGCCCAGAGAGGCCCCCAGCTTGGCGGGATAGGTGGAAAAACCGTAGTCATACAGCGCCGCGTGGTCCGCCCAGTCGTTGCCGTCCTGGAGAGTCACCGCCACCAGCCGCTGGCCGTTTCGCTCCACACAGCTCACCAGCGTCCGGCCTGCCGCCATGGTATAGCCGGTCTTCAGGCCGATACACCCCTCTATCTGGTTCAACAGCTTGTTGTGGTTGGTCATGGTCCGCCCGCCAATGGTGACGCTGCGGGTGGAGGCCATCCGTACCAGAGTCTCATTTTCCACCGCCGCGCAGGCAAGACGCGCCATGTCCCGGGCCGTGGAGTAATGGTCCTCATGGTCCAGCCCGTTGGGGTTGGCGAAGGAGGAGTGCTCCATGCCGATCTCCCGGGCCGTTGCATTCATGAGCTTTGCAAAGTCCTCCTGGCTGCCGCTGATGTGCTCGGCAATGGCCACGGCCGCATCGTTGCCGGAGCAGAGCAGCAGTCCATACAGCAGTGTCTCCAGCGTCAGCTTCTCCCCCACCTTCAGATACATGGAGGAGCCCTCTGTATACGCCGCCTCCCGGGAGACCGTGACCACATCGTTCAGGTCTCCCTCCCGGATAGCCACCAGGGCCGTCAGAATCTTGGTAGTGCTGGCGATCAGCATTTTCGCGTCGGCGTTCTGCTCATACAACACCCGGCCGCTGTCCACGTCCATCAAAATAGCGGAGGAGGCAGACGTACTGACCGCGTGCGTCTGACAAGGAAAAAGACTGAACAGGGCCGCCAGAGCGATCCCCAAAGCGGCAAGCCGCCGGAGCAGGGTTTGCAAATGCCATCACCTCATTTGTTTGGTGATGGTAGTATACCCCGTTCAGACGGGTTCTTTTTCTTCCTTCTTGTCGAAATATTTTTCCACTTTGTCCACCAGATCCGGCATCATCTCCACCACCCGGTCCAGCGTGGTCATGGGCGGCATCGCCACCGGCAGCACCCGGGTCGTTCCCTCCCGGATCACCAGGAACGCCACAGGCTCGATCTTCACGCCTGCGCCGCTGCCGCCGCCGAAGTCCTTGGGCTGGGTCTTGCCGTAGTCGGCGCCGCCGCAGCCGAAGCCCATACTGACCCGGGAAATGGGGATCAGAGTCACGCCGTCAGGCGTGGTGATGGGCTGCCCCACGATGGTGTTGGTGTCCGCCATCTCCCGGATCTTGTCCATCGTGGAACGCATCAAATCGCTGAGGGGTCTCTTCTTGTCCATTGTCTCGTCCATGGATGCCATCCTTTCTCGTCACGCGGCGGGGTGTTCTGCCGCCTTGTTGTCTGCTGCTTTGGATGCGGGCGGCATCCGCCGCCGCTTCATGAACCGCCGGAGCCAGCCGATGGCCGGGACCGCCAGCTGCGTTCCTACGGCGATCAGCGTCCCCAGCCGGATGGAGATGCCAAGCTCTCCTTCCGCCCGGGTCTCCTGCGCGTCAAAATCAATTCCGAGATGAATCCCGGGATCCCGGATCACCACCAGCTTCTCCAGAGCCGGCATCCCGGTCCAGACCAGGGCGTGGAGTCCACCGTACAACTCTGCGGCTGCCGCCGGGTCCTCCGCCCCGCCCAGGGTGGCGGACAGGCGCAGCGGGTCTACGCGGATACCCCGCCGGGTGCGGCGCAGAGCCTTTTGGGCGGCGGGCCACAGCGTCCTTGCGGCGTCCTGAAGATCTTCCAGTTTGGGCTTCGGGATTTTTTTTGCCGCCTCTGCCAGGTCCTTCGGCTCCTTTTTAGGCTTTCCCGTTTTTTTGGTTTCCTGCGGCGTTTTTTTTGCCTCTTTGGACGGTACCAGCCGGACCCGGAAGGGACCAATCGTCAAATCCGCCGCAGCCTGCCCCCTGCCGAAGACCACATACAGTCCCAGCCGCAGCCGCGACAGAAAAATCGCAAGTGCCAGCAGCACCGCCAACGTGATCCAAAGTCCCAGCAACGTCCATCACCCCCCTGACCGCTCTGGCGGAGCGGATTCTCAAGGCGCCTCTTCCTCCATGGCGCCGGCCGTCTCCGGCGTGTCGGCTCCGGTGATCTCTGCCGTGTCCGCCGGGTCCATGATCTGTCCGTCCTCGCCGATCCGCATCTGTCCCTCGCCGCCAAGGTCCGGCAGCTCCGGCAGGTCATCCAGGCTGGTCAGATGGAAGGCCCGGAGAAACTGTTTGGTGGTCCGGTACAGGCGGGGCCTTCCGGGTACCTGCAGGCGGCCGCACTCCTCGATGAGCTTCCGGTCCAGCAGCAGGCCGATGGTATAGGCGCTGTCCACACCCCGGATCTGATCCACATAGGCCCGGGTGGTGGGCTGGTAGTAGGCGATGATGGTCAGCACCTCCAGCGCCGGCTGGCTGAGCTTGGCGGGCTTGCGGATCTCAAAGGCTTTTCGGATCACATCCGCGTAGTCCGGCGCGGAACACAGCTGCCAGGTATCCTCCATGCGCAGCAGCCGGATGCCCCGGCGCTCGTAGGCATAGTAGTCCATCAGCTTCTGGAGCACCTGCTCCACCGTGGGGCGGTCCATCTCCAGGGCCACGCAGATCCGGTCGGTCTGCACCGGCTCCCCAGAGGCAAACAGGATACCCTCCACCGCCGATTCGATCTCTTTCATCTCCATCTTGGAACGGTCCTCTCTCACAGTTTCAGATCCTGGGGCAACTCCCGCTCCTGCCGGACAGTGCAGTCCGTCTCACTCCCTGCCAGATGCAGGATGCGGGCCCGGCACAGCTCCAGCACCGCCAGAAAGGTGGCCACCACCTCGCTGCGGCTGCGGCTGCCCCGAAACAGCAGCAGAAACCGAGTGACGCCGTGAGTCCTTAGCCGGCTCAGAATCTCCCGGGCCTTGCTCTCCACGGGATAGGGCTCGTGCTGGACGATGCTCTGGAAGGCGGAGCGGGGCGGCGGCAGGGACCGCTCCGCCCGGCCCTGGATCTCGGCCATGGCCAGGACCAGGTCCGCCGGTGTCTGGTCGTACTCGTAGATCTTTCCCCGCTTCACCGGCTCCGGCGGACGGGTGAGGATATTCCGTCCGAATTCTCCCATGGGCTCCAGCCGGGCGGCCATGGACTTCACCTTGGCGTAGTTCTCGTTGCGCTTCCGTTCCTCCAGAGAGGCGATCAGGGCATCCATCTCGCTCTGGGCCTCCTCATCTTCAATGGAGAGAAGCATCCGGGTCTTGATGTACACCAGTTGGGAGGCCATGGTGACGAACTCGCTGGCCACCTCCAGATCCATCTCCTGCCGCCGGGCCAGCCACGCCATGTACTGGTCGCAGATCAGGGAGATGGAGATGTCCTGGATCTCCATTTTGTTCTTGCCCAGCAGATATAGAATCAGGTCCAGAGGGCCCTCAAAGTCCTGCATCTCTTCCTCGGATTTGCTACGGACCACCTTTTCCAGCTTGAATACGGGGTTTTGCAAACCGTTCACCTCAACCAAAAATCAGGGACAACAGGGCGCTGTAAATGCCCAGGATGCCCCGGGAGATCAAACTGCTGCCGATGCCCACAAAGGACAACACCAACAGCACGACAATGCCGTACCGCTCATACCGCATCAGCGTGATGTACTGCCGGTCCGGCAGAAACGCCGCCAGCACCTTGGACCCATCCAGCGGCGGGATGGGAATCAAATTGAACAACCCCAGACCGATGGACAGAGGCGCCAGCGTGTACAGGCAGAAGCTGAACACCACGTCCATCGCCGCAGAATAAGGGGCGTAAAGGTAAATCACCTTACTGATAAGCATTGCCAAAACCGCCAGCACAAAGTTGGAGACGGGTCCCGCCAGGGCGGTCAATGCCATGCCCTGCTTGGGCTTTCGGAAGTACCGGGGGTCCACCGGCACCGGCTTGGCCCAGCCGAATCCTGCCACGAACATCATCAGCAGGCCGATCCAGTCGATGTGCCGCAGGGGATTCAGACTCAGGCGGTGCATGGACTTGGCCGTGGGGTCCCCAAGAGCCAGGGCCGCCAGACCGTGGCAGGTCTCGTGGACTGTCAGGCAGAGAAAAATCGCGGCCACCCGCAACACCGCGTCCAGCAGTGAAGTCAGGTCCAGCGCGGAAAGCAATCCCTGTAAATAGTGCAGCATATTCGTCTCCCTGTGATGATAACCCAAAAGATAGGAGTATTATACCAGTTTTCCCCCCGCAATACAAGGAAAATCACCGGAATTCAAAGGGCTTTCAGGCGGAAACAAGCGGAGCGGGTGCTTTCGCACCCGCTCCTGATTCAGCTGGCTTAATAATCAGCCCTTCACCATGGAGGCGATCTCCTCAGCGAAGTTCTCCTGCTTCTTCTCGATGCCCTCGCCCTTCTCAAAGCGGATGGCGTCCTTGAAGGTCACCTTTCCGCCTGCGGCCTTGGCGGCGGAGGCGATATACTGCTCCACGCTCATGGAGTTGTCCTTCACGAACTCCTGCTGCAGCAGGCAGTTCTCGGAGTAGAACTTGTTCAGCTTGCCCATGACGATCTTCTCCCGCACGGCCTCGGGCTTGGAGGCCATCTTGGGATCGTTCTCCATCTGGACCATCATGATCTTCTTCTCCTCGTCCAGGACATCCTGGCCCACCTGAGACTTGTCCCAGAAGCGGGGGTTCAGAGCGGCGATCTGCATGGCCACGTCCTTGCCGATCTCCTCCACCTTCTCAGCGGGCAGGTCGGACTCCAGGTTCACCAGCACACCGATCTTGCCGCCGGCGTGCACATAGGGCACGGAGACGTTCTCGGCGAAGCGGGCGAAGCGGCGGACCTTGATGTTCTCGCCGATCACCAGCACCATCTCCTGCTGCTGCTGGGTGACGGTCAGGTCGGTGCCGACGTACTTGCACTCCATCAGCGCGTCCAGGTCGGCGGGAGCCTCCTTGGCCACAGTGGCGGCCACGCCCTTGACGAAGTCCACGAACTTCTCGTTCTTGCCCACGAAGTCGGTCTCGGCGTTGACCTCGACCACCACGCCCACACCGTCGATGACGGCGGCATAGGCCATACCCTCGGCGGCAATGCGGCCGGCCTTCTTGGCGGAGGCGGCCATGCCCTTCTCGCGCAGCCACTCCACGGCCTTGTCCATATCGCCGTCGGAGGCGGTCAGCGCCTTCTTGCAATCCATCATGCCCACGCCGGTCATCTCGCGCAGGTTCTTTACATCAGCTGCGGTAAAAGCCATTTTGAATTCCTCCAAACAGTTTTGGTATATACGCGCAAATGCGGGCGCAGATTACTCAGCGTCGGCAGCAGCCTCTTCAGAGGCGGCCTCAGCAGTCTGCTCACCCTGCTTGCCCTCCAGCACGGCGTTGGCCATGATGGAGGAGATCAGCTTGATGGCGCGGATGGCGTCGTCGTTGCCGGGGATCACATAATCGATCTCATCGGGATCGCAGTTGGTATCGGCGATGGCCACCACGGGGATGCCCAGCTTGTGGGCCTCGGCGATGGCGTTGCGCTCCTTGCGGGTGTCCACGATGAACAGGGCGCCGGGCAGCTTCTTCATTTCCTTCACGCCGCCCAGGTACTTCTCCAGCTTGGCGATCTCGCCCAGGTGCTTCATGACTTCCTTCTTGGGCAGCATGTCGAAGGTGCCGTCCTCCTGCATGGTCTTCAGCTGGTTCAGCCGATCCACACGGGTGCGCATGGTCTTGAAGTTGGTCATCATGCCGCCCAGCCACCGGGCATTCACATAGAACTGGCCGCAACGGGTGGCCTCCTCGCGGATGGCCTCCTGTGCCTGCTTCTTGGTGCCCACGAACAGCAGGGACTGGCCGCTCTCAGACAGCTGACGGACGAAGCTGTATGCCTCCTCCAGCTTGCGGACGGTCTTCTGCAGGTCCACGATATAGATGCCGTTGCGCTCCGTGTAGATATAGGGAGCCATCTTGGGGTTCCAACGGCGGGTCTGGTGACCGAAGTGGACGCCCGCCTCCAGCAGGGCCTTCATGGATACGACGCTAGAATTTGCCATAGTTGTGTGTTCCTCCAATTTCAATTTAGTTGGTCCTCCGGCGGTTTCATCCCCCCTGCCAACCCGGCCGTTTTGGGCCCCGGGCACAGACAGAAAGTCGACGCACCGTGCGGAATGCTGAAATATAGTATCACAATCCAGTGTGCAATGCAAGTATTTTTTCCCAAAAGCCGTGTAAAATTCCCGGTTT
>NZ_CAKVVF010000036.1:0-22754 GCF_934833455.1 Oscillibacter sp. KLE 1728 | reverse complement strand
GCCCGGGGACGTGAAGGCCGGCGACACCATCCTGCTGGACGACGGCCTGGTGCGCCTGACGGTGCTGGAGACCACAGCGGCGGACGTCCGCTGCCGGGTGGAAAACGACGGGGCCATGAAAAACAACAAGGGCGTCAATGTGCCGGGCATCCGCCTGTCCATGCCCTACATGAGCCAGCGGGACCGGGAGGACATCCTCTTCGGCGTGGAACAGGGCTTTGACTTCATCGCCGCCAGCTTCGTCCGCACGGCGGACGACGTGCGGGAGATCCGCCGCCTGCTGGATGAGGCAGACTCCTCCATCCAGATCATCGCCAAGATTGAAAACCAGGAGGGGGTCAGCAACCTGGCGGAGATCCTGTCCGTGGCGGACGGCATCATGGTGGCCCGGGGGGATATGGGCGTGGAGATCGACTTCACAGAGATTCCCATCATCCAGAAGGACATGATCGCCCAGTGTGTGGCCGCCGGCAAGCCTGTCATCACAGCCACACAGATGCTGGACTCTATGATGGAGAATCCCCGCCCCACCCGGGCGGAGATCACCGACGTGGCCAACGCCATCTACGACGGCACCTCCGCCATCATGCTCTCCGGCGAGACAGCGGCGGGCAAATACCCCGTGGAGGCGGTGCAGACCATGGATGCCATTGCCCTGCGGACCGAGGCGGACATCAACTACGCCAAGCGGATGCGCAACCTGCCGGGTTCCAGCCGCCTGTCCATCGCCGCCGCCACGGCCCATGCCGCCTGCACCACTGCCATGGACATCGGTGCCGATGCCATCCTCACCGTCAGCCAGAGCGGTGCCACCGCCCGGCTGGTGAGCCGTTTCCGCCCCGGAACCACGGTGGTGGCCTGCCTGCTCAGTGAGCGGGTCCAGCGGCAGATGGCCCTGTACTGGGGCGTGGTGCCCCTGCTGATGCCCTATGCCCAGAACACCGACCAGCTGATCGAGTTCGCCATCCAGGCGGCAGAGAAGGCAGAACTCGTGAAGCAGGGCGATCTGGTGGTCATTACTGCCGGTGTGCCCGTGGGTGTCTCCGGCACCACCAATATGATCAAGGTCCATCTGGTGGGCGGGGCCCTGCTCAACGCCGTCGGCGTGGGGGCCAGCAACGCCTCCGGCCCCCTGTGCGTCTGCCGCTCGCTGGAGGATGTGGCCGCCAAGTTCCGCCCCGGGGATGTGCTGGTGGTGCCCTACACCACTAACGACCTCCTGCCCTATATCCGACAGGCGGCCGCTGTCATCAGCGAGGAGAGCGGCACCAACGGCCATGCGGCCACTGTGGGCCTGACGTTGGGCAAGGCGGTGATCGTGGGCGCCGCCGGCGCCGTCCAGCGCCTGAAGGACGGTGCCATGGTCTCTGTGGACTGTGCCCGCGGCGTGGTCCAGACGCTGCCCCAGTAAACGCGCCAAAAGCGCCTCCGGCAAAAGCCGGAGGCGCTTTTTCTCTTCATCGGCGGCCCGCAGAACCGGAATGGAAGCGGGCGCTATGGGGAACCATCCCTCGCCAGGGTATCCTTATCCCGTAGGAATACCGGGAATTAAGGTGTGAAGCTGTGCTGTACGGGTCTCTCCGCCTGAGGGAGGTTCGTTTTTGCCGCCGGCTGCGCTGCCGGCAGAATGTCCATCCGCCGGTAGACCTCCCGCAGGCGCTCCCCCATCACCGACAGGCTCCGCTCCTCCGCCACCCGGCGGCCGGCGGCTGTCAGATCCGGCAATGTCCCTGTCAGAAGTCCTTCCGCCTTCTGCTGGAACTCGTCTGTGCCGGAGGCCTTGTAGACATTCTGTCCCTCCCGCAGCCAGCCGTTGTAAACAGGGATGTCCCGCACCACTGTGGGAATGCCGCAGGCCAGGGCTTCCAGCACCACGATGCCCTCGGTCTCCTCATGACTCATGAAGGCGAATACATCCGCGCCGCAATATGCCTCCCGCAGCGTCTCCCGGTCTACAAAGCCGGCGAAGGTCACATTCTCCGGCGCCTGTTCCATGGCCTGCCGGATCTCCTGGGGGATCAGATGGGGATCCGTCCAGCCGAACCAGAGGAAACGGGCCTCCGGCATCCGCCGGGCCAGCTCCAGGAATTCCGGCAGCCCCTTCCGGGCAATGGTGTGACCCACGGAAATCACCGCCCGCTCCCCTTCCCGGAGGCCCCAGCGGCGGCGGAAGGACGCCCGCCGGGTGGGATCCGGCGCGAAGAACTCTGTATCCACGCCGTTGGAAATGCTGTACACCGGCGGCTTGAGGCCGTAGCTCTCCAGCAAACGGCGGGAGTATTCCGTGGGGGTCAGCACCACGTCGCCCAGGCTGTAGCAGAAGGTGATCCACTTGCGGAAGAGGGGTGCCAGCCGGTCCGAGCCTCGAAAGGATCTGCGGAAATCCTCCATAGTGGAGTGGCCGTAGTAAATGACCTTCCGCCCCATCAACTTGGCCGCCAGAGCCGCCAGCACCGAATCCGGCAGCACCGTGTTGATATGGACGGCCCCGGCCCGCTGGCACCAATGGTCGGCAGTGTCGATCCGGGCCCGGCGCAGCATCTCCCGCTGGTGGAGGATGGCCTGTCCCACACCGCTTTTGCCGACCAGGCGCAGGCCGCCATTGTAGATAAAAACGCGCATGTGTGTCTCCTTTACCGATCCGCCCGTCCGCGGATGTCTTTACCCCAGCCAGCCTGTGATCTGCTGGAACAGCACCGTCAGCCCCAGACTGTACAGGGCGATGGAAAGGGGCTTGCCCAGCAGGATGATGGTGGTGAACCGCCGCCAGGTCATGGAGGTGGTGCCCGCCAGATAGCACAGGAAGTCGTCCGGCGCCACCGGGAAAAAGATCGCCAGGGCGAACAGCCGTGCAAACCGGTCATTCCGCTCTGTCCAATCGCTGTACTTGGCGATGAGCTTTTCCGAAAACAGCAGGCTCAACAGCGGCCGCCCGCAGTTGCGCGCCACGGCAAAGGCCAACAGCGAACCGATGCAGATGCCCACATAATTGTAGACAAACCCCATCACCGGGCCGAACAGCACCACGCCCACCAGGCAGCCCAGGCCGCCGGGCAGCACCGGCACCACTACCTGCACCATCTGGAACGCCACGAACAGCAGCCCGCCGGCGGCGCCGCAGCTGGCCACAAAGGCCTGCAGCCGCTCCTGGGATGTTAGCAGTCCTGCCTGCCAGGCCCAGATTCCGGTCAGCACGCACAAAATCAGTCCGAAGAGGGACGCCGCCTGCAGAGCGGTCTTTTCCACGCCCCGGCTCATGCGGTCACCCCCTGGACACAGCTGGCCGCCCGCCGGGCCAGCTGCATCTGATAGATGCGCTCCACCCGCTGGGCAAACCGCTGGGCGGAGAACTGCTCCGCACTCTCTGCGGCCCGCCGCTTCAGCGCTTCGTGGGTCTCCGGGCTGGCCAGGAACTCCTCCAGCCGCTGCCGGAACTCCGCAGTGCTGTGGTACTGCCAGCCGTTCTCTCCCTCCAGGATGACGCCCTCCAGGCAGAGATCCGCCCGGCACAGGGCGGGCACGCCGGCGGCCAGTGCCTCGATATAGGTCAGGCCCTGGGTCTCGCTGGAGGAGGCGCTGACGAACAGGTCCCCCAGCCGGTACCACTCCGGCACCTCCTCCGGGGGCACCATGCCGGCAAAGATCACTGCCGGGGCCTCCAGCCGCAGATCGTGGGCCACCTGCTCCAGCCGGGGCCGGTCAGGACCATCCCCCACCAGCAACAGCGTCACAGGGCGGCTGCCCAGGGAGGCCCGGAGCTTCAGCAGCTCCTGGATGTTCTTCTCCTCCGCAAGGCGCCCCACGCACACCAGCACAGTGTTTTCCGCAGGGATGCCCAGGCTGGCCCGCAGAACCGCCCGGCGCATGGGATCGCCCTCCTGCTGGAAGCGCCGCAGGTCGATGCCCGTAGGCACCACGAAGACCGGGCAGCGAACGCCATAGCCCTGCAACAGTCCCCGCACCTTGCCGGTGGGGGCGATCATGCCGTCCACCTGGGCAGCTACCCAGCGGGAGAAAGCCGCCACCGCACATCGGCCCCACCGGACGCTGGGGGAGAAGTAGTGGGTGTAGTCCTCATACACCGTGTGGTAGGTGTGGACCAGGGGGACATCCAGCTCCTCTGCGATGCGGCGGGCCAGGAAAAAGGTGCTGAACTCACATTGGGAGTGGATCACATCCGGCCGCCAGTCCATCAGCTCCCGTACCCAGCGGCCCGCCATGGCGGTGCGGAGGCGGGCGCCGGGATAGATCCGTCCGGCGTTTACGGAGCCGATGGCGGTGACGCCGTCCCGGGACCAGGAGTGGAGCGACTGGGACAGCGTCAGGATCCGGACCTCATGGCCCCGGCGCTCCAACTCCCGTTGCAGGTTTTTCACAGAGGTGACCACACCGTTTACCGCAGGCGTATACCAATCTGTGGTAATCAGGATCTTCATAACAGGTTCCCTTCTTTCGTCTTGTTCTCCTATACGACGCAGCCCCGCCGAACGCTTCAACTTCCGGAACATTTTTTCAGTTCCAGTATAACGCCACCAGATCAACATCCCACGGCGTTTGCGTCAAATGTCTGTAAAATGTCTCACATAAGACGCGGCAGAGTGCGGTCCGTTACGGTGTCTCTTTTTGTATTATTCTAATAATACAGTAACACAATTTTGAAATTTGTCAATGACAAATTTTTAAGCCATTCAAAAAAACTGTACTGCCCGTACTAGTACAGTTAGTATATACACAAACACAACTAATTGTCAATTTACAAATCAGTTACAGTTCCGTGTTTTTTTCGTAAATTCAGTATAGATTCCCTTGGTTTACGAAAAAACTGTGAAATTTCTTAAATTTTTATGAAGAGAGCCGCCCTGCGTGGAATCACGCAGGGCGGCTCATATTACTGCCTTCTGCGGCGCAGCACCATCAGCACAGCGCCCAGGAAGATGGCCAGGTCCGCCAGATTGTAGGTGTATTTCTTCAGCGGCCCCGGCGCCTTTGGAAAGCGCAGATAGTCCAGGACCCGTCCATGGCGGATCCGTTCCCACAGGTTGCTGAGTCCGCCGCCTAGCAGCAGTCCGGCCCCCAGGCCCCGGCCGCCGCACACCCCCAGCAGCGCCCACAGCGCCGCCAGGGACAGGGGGGCCATCTGCCGGCCGTTCAGCGGGACAAGGCCGAAGCCGGAGCCCTGGTTGTACCGGGGTTCGATCCGCACCCGGCCGCCGTCCAGCTCCTTTTGGGGCAGCCCCTTGCGCTCCAGGGTTCCGCGGACCTGGCCGCAGAGGGCCAGCACCGCGCCTGCGGTACAGCTCAATCCGATCATGGCTTCTCCTCCTCTGTCTGTCTCTGGGCCCGCTCCAGGGCGGAGCGGACGTTTCCGGTCTTCTGCCTGCGGTTGTTGGCGGCCAGGATGTCCGCGATCTGGCCTTCCACCTGCTCCACCTCCTGCCGGAAGGCGCTGGCGGAAAGCCGCAGGGCCCCGTGGCCCAGAATGATCAGCTGCTCCGGGCCGTCGGAGGTAGCCACCCGCACCCGATGGCGGCGGCCAATCTCGTAAGTGGCCCGCTCGATATAGGCGTCCGCCGTCTCCGCCTCCTTGGTGTAGACCACGTGGATGTCGTGGTACTTCTCCACGCTGCCCTGGCCGCCCTTGACCTTATAGGCGTCAAACACGGCGATGACCTCGCACTTCCGGAAGCCCCGGTAGTTGCTGAGGAGATCGCACAGCTGCTTGCGGGCGGCGTCCAGATTGTCCCGGGCGATGGCCTTCAGCTCATCCCAGGCAAAAATGATGTTGTAGCCGTCCACCAGCAGGTACTCCGGTCCGGAGAACTGCTCCCGGATGGTCCGCTTTTCCTGCTCTGCCTCCGCTGTCGGAGCAGGGCGCCGGGGGTCTTTCGGGGGAATAAAGGCCCGCCGCTTCATGGGGCCGTAGGTCCGCTCGAAGATGGCCTGGAGCTCCTTATCCTGCTCGATGGTCCCAGCGTAGACAGAGGCGCGCCGGGTATCAGACCTCCCCGCCGGCTCCTCTTTCTCCGGTCCCAGGTCCAGGCCGCTGGACACGTGCGCCCGGGCGGGCACTTCATCCCAGGGGACGATGACGCCGGCGCCGTGGCTGCAGAACACGGAGTCCGGGGAGTTGTCCAAATCCGCCGTCGGGTCGTAATCGACGGACGCCAGCACAGCGTCCTGGTCCGCGCAGGGCGCATAACCCCGGAGGGAACAGAGCAGCCGCCCCCGGCCCTGGGTGTAGGCGGCCACCTCCCGGGCGTAGTCCCCCAGAGCGGACACCGCCACGGCACCAGTGAGCACAGCCTCCTCCCCCGCCGTCTCCGGCGGAGACAGCTGCGCCCCCATCTGCTGGAGGTCCGTCATGGCCCGGCCCACCTGAGGGGCGGGCAGCTCCAGGCGGAAGTCGTACCAGGGCTCCAGCAGGATGCTCTCCGCCTCCATCAGCCCCTGGCGCACCGCCCGATAGGTGGCCTGGCGGAAGTCGCCGCCCTCCGTGTGCTTCACGTGGGCCCGGCCCGCCGCCAGGGTGATCTTCATATCCGTAATGGGGGAGCCGGTCAGCACCCCCAGGTGCTCCTTCTCCGCCAGATGGGTCAGGACCAGCCTCTGCCAGCGGCCCTCCAGCTGGTCCTCCGGGCAGGCCGTCCCGAACTCCAGGCCGCTGCCCCGCTCCCCGGGCTCCAGCAGCAGATGGACCTCTGCATAGTGGCGCAGGGGCTCAAAGTGGCCGATGCCCTCTACTGGGGCGGCGATGGTCTCCCGATAACAGATGGCGCCGGGGCCGAAGGCCACCTCCAGGCCGAACCGCTCCCGGATCATGCGTTGTAAGATCTCCAGCTGGATCTCCCCCATCAGCTGCACGTGGATCTGGCGGGTCTGCTCATTCCAGGCAATGTGGAGCTGGGGATCCTCCTCCTCCAGCTGGCGCAGATTGCCCAGGGCAGTGTGGGGATCCGTCCCCTCCGGCAGCAGCACCTGATAGGTCAGCACCGGCTCCAGCGCCGGGGCAGTCCAGCCGGTCTCAAGCCCTAAGCCCTCTCCCGCCCGGCTGCGGGAGAGACCCGTCACGGCGCACACCGTCCCCGCCGGGGCCTCCTCCACCGTGCGGAACTTGGCGCCGGAGTAGATGCGGATTTGATCCGCCTTCTCCTCCCACACCTGGTCCTCTCCCAGACCGGGGCGGCGGTTGGTCAAAAGGCTCTTCACCCGCAGGGTGCCGCCTGTCACTTTTAAATAGGTGAGGCGGGTGCCCTGGCCGTCCCGGGCGATCTTGTAGATCCGGGCGCCGAAGGTCTCCGGATAGGCGGGAACCGGGGCATACTGTTCCACCCCCTCCAGGAATTCCGAGACCCCCTCCAGCTTCAGCGCAGAGCCGAACCAGCAGGGGAACAGCTTCCGCTTCCCGACCATCCGCCGCAGGTCGCCGTCTGTCAGAACTCCGGTCTCCAGATACCGCTCCAGCACTGATTCATCGCAGACGGCCGCCTCCTCCCGGAACGATTCGTCCCGTTCGCCGCTGAAATCCACACAGCCGCTGCCCAGATGCTGCTTTAAGCCTGCCAGAACTGCGGCCCGGTCTGCCCCCGCCAGGTCCATCTTGTTCACAAAAAGAAAGGTGGGAACGTGATACCGCTCCAGCAGCCGCCAGAGGGTGCGGGTGTGGGCCTGGACCCCGTCAGTGCCGCTGATGACCAGAATGGCACAGTCCAGCACCTGAAGCGTCCGCTCCGCCTCAGCGGAGAAGTCCACATGGCCCGGCGTGTCCAGCAGGGTGACCTCCGTGTCCTTCAGGGAAAACACCGCCTGTTTGGAGAAGATGGTGATGCCCCGTTCCCGCTCCATGGCGTCCGTGTCCAGAAAGGCGTCCTGGTGGTCCACCCGGCCCAGGCGCCGCAGGGCGCCGCTCTGATACAGCAGCGCCTCCGACAGGGTGGTCTTCCCCGCGTCCACGTGGGCCAATATTCCAACGACCAGCTTTCTCATGTCTCCACTCCATCTTTCGTGTTCATGCAGGTTTATCATATCATCTCCCGGCTGCGGGCGCAAGACGCCGTCCGGGGCGTTTTTCTTGCATTGCCGATATCCCCATGCTAAAATAAAGGGTCAGAACATCGGGCGCACGGCGCCCTTTCGGGAAGAGTTGTGCTTATGGAAGATTATGTGGAAAAATTCCGCCAGGCGGACGCCCTGGCTCAGAATATTCTGCGCCTGACCCGGAACACCCTGCTGGTGAACCTGCGGTTCCTGGACCTGGCCCTCAGCCAGTTTCAGCTGACCTCCTATCCAGGTACCCTGGCCACGGACGGCCAGCACCTGTTTTACGACACGTACTACGTCCTGTCCATGTACAAGCGGGAGCGGGGCCGGAATGTGCGGGACTACCTGCACATCGTGCTCCACTGTGTGTTCCGGCACCTGTTCACCAGCGCCAACATCGACCGTCGGTGCTGGGACCTGGCTTGCGACATCGCGGTGGAGAGCGCCATTGAGGACCTCCACCTGGAGAGCGCCGCCTGCAACCGGGCCTATGCCCAGGAGGAGACGCTGAAGGAGCTCCGCTCCCAGGTGCGGCCCCTGACGGCGGAGAAGCTCTACCGGTACTTTCTGGACCGGCAGCTCTCCGACGACCAGATGGCCCGGCTGCGGGAACCCTTCCTGGCGGACGACCACCGGGCCTGGTATCTGCCGGCGAAGAGCGGCCAGGGCGCCGGAGGAGGCAGCCAGTCCAACGGCCGGACGCCGGAGACCGGCACCCCCGGCAAGCAGAAGTCCGGCCGGGGCGGCCAGGGCAGCCGGGCCCAGACGCCCAAATCCGGCACAGAACGGCGGGACAAGGACCTGGAGCAGACCTGGAAGGAGATCAGCGAGCGACTCCAGGTGGACCTGGAGACCATATCCCGCCGCCACGGCACCGATGCCGGCAATCTGGTCCAGGAGCTGAAGGCGGTGAACCGGGAGACGTATGACTATGCGGACTTCCTCCGCCGCTATATGAGCCTGGGCGAGGTCACCCAGGTGAATCAGGACGAGTTCGACTATATCTACTACACCTACGGTCTGTCCCTGTACGGCAATATGCCCCTGGTGGAGCCGCTGGAGTACAAGGAGGTCCGGCGGATCAAGGAATTCGTCATCGCCATCGACACCTCCGGCTCCGTCAGCGGCGACCTGGTGCAGCGGTTCGTCACCAAGACCTACAACATCCTGCGCCAGCAGGAAAACTTCTTCACCAAGATCAATCTCCACATCATCCAGTGCGACGCGGAGGTGCAGGAGGACCGGAAGATCACCAGCCAGAAGGACTTCGACAACTATCTGGACACCATGCAGCTCCACGGCTTCGGCGGCACGGACTTCCGCCCGGTGTTTCAGTACGTGGACGAGCTGGTCCGGGCCGGAGAGTTCACCAACCTCAAGGGCATGATCTACTTCACCGACGGCCGCGGCATCTTTCCGGAGAAAAAGCCGGACTACGACGCGGCCTTCGTCTTTCTGGACGACGGGTACGACCCGCCGGACGTGCCGGTGTGGGCCATCAAGCTGGTATTACAGAGCGAGGAGATCTGAAGCATGGAAACACAAGTGGAATGCCTGCGGCTGGAGGGCCGCCGGGCCGTGGTGCAGCCGGAGGGGCCGGTGGCCCGGGTCAGTGCCAAGGCCGTGCCTGCCCTGCGGGGCGTGGAGATTCTGGTGATCCCCCCGGATGTGGATGCCTTTTACGGCCTGAATCGCTTTGAAAACCTGCGGATCGTGGAATACGGCGGCACGGCGGATGTGTTCGCCTTTCAGGACAGCCTGGACTGGCTGTCGGAGAAGCTGGCCGACGAGGAGGCCTTTCTCTTCCGGCTGGCCACCAACGCCATCGGCGCCCGCCCCATCTCCCCGGCGCTGACCGCTATTGCGGCCCCCCGCATGCGCCCCATTCACGCCATGGTCCACTGGGACTGCCTGATGGCCGCCTTGGACGAGCGGGCCGCCAACGGCACCGTCCGGCAGGACACCTCCCGGGAGAATATCTTCCTGTGCCAGGGCTACGCCCAGTTGAAGCGGCTGGAATACGCCTTCTATCTGGGTTTCTCTTTGGAAGAGGAAGGGTACGCCCCGGAGATCGGCGCCTGCTACCGGCAGGAGGACCGCTTCACCGGAGAGGAGCGGCTGATCTACGCGCTGGCCCTGCTGCGGGGCCACTCCTATCAGGAGTTCTACACCAACGGCGGCACCAACGACTTCCGGCACATGCGGCCCAAGGAACATTATCTGGAGCATCTGCGCCGGAACCTGGCCCTGACGGACAACGACGCCCTGCGCCGCCAGCTGCTGCAGCTGGCAGACCTGGGCTTTCTGGACCAGGACAACTGCCGGGCCGCGGTGGACCTGCTGCTGCGCAGCCGTCTGACAGAGGCCACTGCCTTTCTTCTGGACTACTGCAACCGCCGCTGGCCCCGGGAGACGGCTGGGGCGGACACAGATTTTCTGGACGCGGAATTTGCGCTTTGAATCATACCGATACTGAGGAAAGTCAGGTTGAATGACCATGAATATCAAAGAGGCCAAGGAACAGATCAAAAACGCCATGACGGCATACTTCACCAAGGATGAGTTCGGCAGCTACGCAGTGCCGGTGGAAAAGCAGCGGCCTGTGTTCCTCATGGGCCCTCCGGGCATCGGCAAGACCGCCATCATGGAGCAGATCGCCCAGGAGTTGGACGTGTGCCTGGTGTCCTACTCCATGACCCACCACACCCGGCAGAGCGCCCTGGGTCTGCCCTTCATTGAGAAGAAGGTCTTTAACGGCAAGGAGTACCAGGTCTCCGAGTACACCATGAGCGAGATCATCGCCTCCGTGTACGAGACTATGGAGGCCACCGGCAAAAAGGAGGGCATCCTCTTCCTGGACGAGATCAACTGCGTCAGCGAGACGCTGGCCCCTTCCATGCTGCAATTTCTGCAATATAAAATCTTCGGCCGCCATCGGGTGCCGGAGGGCTGGATCGTGGTCACTGCCGGCAACCCGCCGGAGTACAACCGCTCCGTCCGGGAGTTCGACATCGTTACCTGGGACCGGCTCAAGCGCATCGACGTGGAGCCGGACTTCGATGCCTGGAAGGAGTTTGCCTACCAGAAGCACGTCCATCCGGCGGTGATGACGTACCTGGAGATCCGGAAGGGTGACTTCTACAAGGTGGAGTCCACGGTGAACGGCAAGCGGTTCGTCACCGCCCGGGGCTGGGACGACCTGAGCCAGATGATTCACCTGTACGAGCAGAACCACCTGCCGGTGGATGAGAAGCTCATCATCCAATATCTCCAGAATCCCAAGATCGCCAAGGAGTTCGCGGTTTACTACGACCTGTTCAACAAGTACCGCAGCGACTACCAGGTGGACAAGATTCTCGCCGGCAAGGCCACCAAGGCCATCCGCCAGCGTGCCTCTGCCGCCAAGTTCGACGAGCGGCTGTCCCTGCTGGGTCTGCTGCTGGACGCCGCCACCGGCGAGCTGCGCTCCGTGGTGGAGCGGGAGGAGATGCTGCGGGAGCTGCTTGGCATCCTGAAGGACGTGAAAGCCGCCCTGACCGCGCCGGAGGCGGATCTCGCCGCTCTGCTGGAGGAACAGCTGTGCCGTCAGAAGACCCGCATCGACACCGGCAGGCGGTCTGGCAGTCTCTCCCAGGAGGCGGAGCGCTCCCACCGCCGGATCATCGCCGCTCTGGAGCGGCAGAAAGTCCTGGCTGGACAGACCGTGGACAGTCAGACGGGCTTTGCTGCAGTGAAGGCGGACTTCGATCAGATGGTCCAGGACCTGAAGGCCCAGGCCAAGACCGCCGGGGAGATGCTGAACAACCTCTTCGCCTTCTGCGAGGAGGTGTTCCCGGAGGGGCAGGAGCTGCTGATCCTGGTGACGGAGCTGACCATCAACTACTACGCCGCCACCTTCATCAGCCGCTACGGCTGCGACGCGTATTTCGCCCACAACCAGGAGCTGCTGTTCTACGAGCGCCAGCAGGAGATCATCTCCCAGCTGGAGTCCCTGGAGCTGAACTGACCGCGGGGGGAGAGGAGGGGCTCATGTACCGCATTTTCATCGTGGAGGACGACGCGGCCATCGCCGGGGTCATCCGCCGCCATCTGGAGGGCTGGGGCTACACCGTCCGCTGCGCGGAGCGGTTCGACGACGTCTTGTCGGAGTTCGCCGCCTTCGACCCCCATCTGGTGCTGCTGGACATCTCCCTCCCCTTCTTCAACGGCTACCACTGGTGCCAGGAGATCCGCCGGGTCTCCAAGGCGCCCATCTTATTTCTCACCTCCGCCTCGGACAATGTGAACGTGGTGATGGCCATGCAGCTGGGCGGGGATGACCTGCTGGCAAAGCCCTTTGATTTACAGGTGCTCTCCGCCAAGGTCCAGGCCCTGCTGCGGCGGGCCTATGACTTCGGCCCGTCTTCCCACCTGCTCTCCTGCGGCGCCGCGGTGCTGAACGTGTCTGATGGGACGCTGGATGCCCACGGGCAGCGGGTGGAGCTGACGAGGAACGAGTGCCGGATTCTGCAGCTCCTGCTGGAGCACAAGGGGGAGATCGTCAGCCGGGACGCATTGATGACCCGGCTGTGGGAGTCCGACAGCTTTGTGGATGAGAACACCCTGACGGTGAACATCGCCCGGCTGCGGCGGAAGCTGGAGGCGGCGGGCCTCCCGGATTTCATCCGTACCCGGAAGGGCGCCGGATATCTGGTGGAGGGGTGACGGAATGCTGACAGCCTATCTCAAGCGCCAGTGGAAGCTGCTGTTGCTGCTGGCCGGGGCGGTGGCGGTGTTCGCCGCCGTGTTCGCCCTGTACAGCCTGCCGGTGGAGGCGGTTGCCTATGCAGGCCTTCTCTGCCTAATGCTGGGGCTGGTCCTGTTTGCCCTGGGGTACTCCGCCTTTCTCCGGCGGCACCGGGAGCTGGAAGGGCTTTTACGAAAGGTCCATGAGTCGGTGCTGCCCCTGCCGCCGCCCCGGGGCGTACTGGAGGCGGACTACCAGGCCCTGCTGAGGGCGGTCTGCGCCGACCGGGTGCGTCTGGCGGCGGAGAACCGGGACCGGCTGGAGGACATGACGGATTACTACACCCTCTGGGCCCACCAGATCAAAACCCCCATCGCCGCGGCCCGGCTGCTCTTGCAGGAGGATCCCGGCGCTGTGGGCACGGAGGTGGAAGTGGAGCTCCTGAAGATCGAGCAGTATGTGGACATGGTGCTGGGCTACCTGCGGCTGGACAGCGAGAGCACGGACTATGTCCTCCGGGACACGGACCTGGACGGCCTGCTGCGGCAGGCGGTGCGGAAGTTCGCCCGGATGTTCATTCTGAAAAAGATCACCCTGGACTTTCGGGAGACCGGGCGGACGGTGCTGACGGACGGGAAGTGGCTCTCCTTCGTAGTGGAGCAGGTACTGTCCAACGCCCTGAAATACACCCCCGCCGGGGGCCGCATCCGGATCTACGGGGACGGAGAGACGCTGGTGATCGCCGACAGCGGCATCGGTATCCGGCCGGAGGACCTGCCCCGGGTGTTCGAGAAGGGCTTCACCGGCTACAACGGCCGGGAGGACAAGAAGTCCACCGGCATCGGGCTGTACCTGTGCCGCCGGGTGATGGACCGGCTGAACCACGGGATCTCCATCGTCTCCCGCCCCGGGCAGGGGACGCTGGTGCGGCTGGACCTCTCCCGGGGCCGACGGGTGGTGGAGTGACCCAATGTGACGAAACTGTAAGGAATCGGGCCGGACTGTAAGCCAAATCCATGGCAGACAGTCCGGCCCTTTGGCTACAATAGAGGCATGATCCGATACGAGGAGGAATCTTGATGCCATTGTTGGAAGTACAGCATGTACAGAAAATCTACACCACCCGCTTCGGCGGCACGCAGGTCCAGGCCCTGTCCAACGTCAGCTTCTCCGTGGAGGAGGGGGAGTACGTGGCCATCATGGGTGAGTCCGGCTCCGGCAAGACCACCCTGCTGAACATCCTGGCGGCCCTGGACCGCCCCACCGCCGGGGAGGTTTTACTGGAGGGCAGGCCCCTCTCTGCCATCCGGGAGCGGGATCTGGCGGCCTTCCGCCGGTCCCACCTGGGGTTCGTGTTCCAGGACTTCAACCTGTTGGACACCTTCTCCCTTCAGGACAACATCTATCTGCCCCTGGTGCTGGCGGGCACAGACTACCGGGAGATGCAGCAAAAGCTCCGCCCCATCGCAGATCAGCTGGGCATCTCGGACATCCTGGCGAAATACCCCTATGAGGTCTCCGGCGGCCAGAAGCAGCGGGCTGCTGTGGCCCGGGCCCTCATCACGGACCCCCAGTTGATTCTGGCAGACGAACCCACCGGCGCTCTGGACTCCCGGTCCTCCGACGCCCTGCTGGAGCTGTTCGGAGAACTGAACGGCACCGGGCAGACCATTTTGATGGTCACCCACTCGGTAAAGGCGGCCAGCCACGCTGGACGGGTGTTGTTCCTCCGGGACGGACAGGTGTACCACCAGCTCTACCGGGGCGGCGAGAGCCAGGAGGCCCAGTTCCGCCGGATCTCCGACACCCTGACGGTCCTGGCGGGAGGCGGTGAGCCCCATGCGTAAGTCCGGCTTCTTTCCCCGCTTGGCCCTGGTGAATCTGATGCGCAACGGCCGGTTCTATGGGCCGTATCTGCTCTCCTGCGGCATGACGGCCGCCATGTACTACATTCTCTCCTACCTGACCTTCAGCGACATTGTGGCCTCCGTCCGGGGGGCCGGATATCTCCAAAGCCTGATGTACCTGGGCCGGCTGGTGGTGACGCTGTTCTCCGCGGTTCTGCTGCTGTACGCCAACAGCTTTGTGATGAAGCGCCGCCGGCGGGAGCTGGGGCTGTACAACATCCTGGGTCTGGAGAAGCGCCACACCGCCCGCCTGATGGTGTGGGAGACGCTCTACTGCGCCGCCGCGGCCATTGTGGGCGGGCTCGCGGCAGGGGTGCTGTTGAGCAAGCTGGTGCTGCTGCTCCTATTGCAGCTGTCCCACCTGCCGGTGGAGTATGGCTTTGAGATCAGCCTCTCCGGCATGGCCGATACCGCCGCTCTCTTCGGCTTCCTCTTCCTGCTGACGCTGGTGTGGAACCTGTTCGGGCTGCTCCGGTCCCGTCCTGTGGAACTGCTCCACAGCGCCAGTGCCGGGGAGCGGGAGCCCCGGACCCGCCGCCTGCTGGTGGTGCTGGGGGCCGTCACTCTGGGGGCTGGCTATGCCACCGCTCTGACGGTAGAGGACCCCTTTACCGCCCTGGCCTATTTCTTCCTGGCGGTGGCGCTGGTGATGGTCGGCACCTACTGCCTGTTCACCGCCGGGTCCATCGCCCTGCTGAAGCACCTGCGGAACAGCCCCCGGTACTACTACCAGCCCAAGCACTTCACCGCCGTGGCGGGGCTGCTGTACCGGATGAAGCAGAACGCCGTGGGCCTGGCCAACATCTGCATCCTCTCCACCATGGTGCTGGTGACGGTATCCACCACCGTCAGCCTGTACGCCGGGCTGGAGGGAGCTTTGGAGCGGATGTATCCCTATGATGTGGACGTGGTCCAGTCCCTGGACGAAGTGCCGCCGGAACAGGAGACGGCCCTGAACGAGGACACTCTGGAGCGGGTCCAGACCGCCGCCGCGGACGCAGGCCGGAAGGTGGAGCTGCTCCGGTGGTCCACTCCGGGGGACACCGTCGGCTATTACACAGGAAACACCTTCACCCTTGTGGCGCAGGAGGGCGTCAGCACCGAAATCCGGTTGCTCACCGCCGATGACTACGGCCGCCTCACCGGCCATACCGTGGACCTGGAGCCGGAAGAGGTGCTGGTCCAGGCAGAGAATCTGGACCTGCCGGATACCTTCTATATCGAAGACCTCCCTTTTCACATCGCTGGGACCATCATGGACTTCCCCCGGTACAACAGCTCCATCCTGATCTCCGGCCAGACGGCGCAGCTTTTCCTGGTGGTGGCGGATGAGACCGTAGTCTCCGCCATCAGCGACCGGGATGCCAGCAGAGTCCACCGGGAATTTCGTGTCCAGGTGGACCTGGACGGCACGGAAGAGGAAAAGCTGGCCTTTGTGGACCCCCTGCTGGCGGCGGACGCCAATGACGTGTACTCCGTCATCAGCCATCAGGACAACGCTGTGGACCTGTACACCATGTACGGCGGCTTCCTGTTCCTGGGCGTGTTTCTGGGGCTGCTGTTCCTGCTGTCCACGGTACTCATCATCTACTACAAGCAGATTTCCGAGGGATATGAGGACCAGCGCCGCTATCAGATCATGCAGCAGGTGGGCATGAGTCCCCGGGAGGTCCGCTCCTCCATCCGCAGTCAGGTGCTGCTGGTGTTCTTCCTGCCCCTGGTGACGGCGGGCATCCATGTGGCGGCAGCCTTCCCCATGCTGTGCAAACTGCTGGAGCTGTTCAACCTCTTTGACGTCCGTCTGTTCGCCCTCTGCGCCGCCGGGACGCTGCTGGTGTTCTGCGCCATCTACGCCCTGGTCTACGGCCTTACCACCCGCACGTACAGCCGCATCGTGGGCGGACAATAGGACACATGGAGCGCCCCCGGAGATATCAGATATAAGATAAAGGATAAGAGATGCCCTTGTTTGGGAAGATCTCTTATCCTTTATCTTTTCACTTTTATCTGTTACTTTGCAGGCCGGATCATGGCCCGGCGCAGCAGCAGCCAGCTGAGGGCGAAGAACGCCGCCCCCATGGCCAGCAGCACCGCCGCCGCGTTCCAGGGGGATGCGGCCAGGAACTGTCCGAAAGCCGCCAGGGCCTCCACCGCCGCCCGCCCGGCGGAGGTGGTGCCCAGCCAGCTAATCAGCGGCACACTGCCGAAGATCAGCACCAGCGGCACGGTCACGGAAATCAGGATGGTCCAGAACTTGTTCAGCCGCCAGTACAGGGCGGAGCAGAACTGCCCCAGGGCCGCCAGCATCCAGCCCACCGCGGCGGAGAAGATCGCGCCCCGCACCAGGCCACCGATCCCGGCACCGGCGGAGGGTCCCTCATAGATCACCTGGTACAGATCTGTAATCAGCAGCCGGCCCTGGCCGCCCAAGACTGTTTGATAGGCGCCCATAATCACCGTGACACCCGCTGCCACCAGCACCGCCGCCACCGCCAGGGCGGCCACGTCCGCCAGGAAGGCGGACCGACGGGACACGCCGTTCTGGTTCAGCACCCGCTGATTCTCCCGCAGGCCCACCATGCCCAACACAAGGCCGAACATCCCCACGGCAATGGAATAGCCGTTGAAGCTGCCCTCCATGGCCGTCTCTCCGGCCAGGAAATAGGTGATTGCCAGCATCGCCGCCGGGATCAGCGCCATGACCAGCCACAGGATCGCCACTGCCCGGAAATAATTCCGGACCTCATACCGGAAGGCCCGGCCGAATCGCGTGTTCATCTCTGATCCTCCTCTTCCATCAGGCTGATAAAATACTCCTGGAGCCCCACGCGCCGCCGCTCCAGCCCGGCGGGCAGGTCCTCTGTCCCCCCGCCCCGGATGCAGACGGTCTTGAGTCCGCCCAGCACAGAGGATGTAAACACGTCCCGCCCGGCGGCCCAGCTGTCCACCACCCCGGCAGGGCCGGACACCGCCCAGCAGGCGGCGGTCAGCTCTTCCGTGGGCGCGTCCTGCAGGATGCGTCCCTTCCGGATGATGACCGTGTGCTCGATGAGGTCCGCCACCTCCGCGATCAGGTGGGTGGAGACCACCATGGTGCAGGGGGACTCCGCGTATTTCTTCACCAGCAGCTTGTAGAACAGGTCCCGGTGCTGGGCGTCCAGACCCAGAACAGGCTCGTCAAACAGCACATAGGGGGTGTTGACGCTGAGACCCAAAATCAGACGGAAGATGGACCCGTAGCCGGTGGAGAGGCCGTTGATCTTCTTGTTCAACGGCAGTTCGAACTGCTTTGCCAGGCTCTCCGCATAGCTCCGGTCGAAGTCCGGGTAAAACACGGCCGCCGTGTCCAGGGCCCGCTTCACCTTCATGTCGTCGGGATACAGGTTCTTCTCCCCCACCAGGAACAGCTTGCCCAGCGCCGCGTCGCTGCCCGCGGGAGCGCCGTCCACGGTGACGGTGCCGCTGTCCGGGCACAGCCGACCGGAGAGGATGTTCAGCAGCGTGGACTTGCCAGCGCCGTTGTTGCCCAGCAGCCCGTAGATCTTCCCCTCCTCAAAGGTCAAAGACACATCCTCCAGGGCGCGGGTGTCCGCAAACCGCTTGGAGATGTGCTGAAACTCAATGGCCATCTTCTTTCATTCCCCTTTCCAGAAGTTCCAGCAACTCCTGATCCGTCAGGCCCAGATTCCGGGCCTCCCGCACCATCCGCTGGACGTAGTCCTGATAAAACCGCTCCCGCCGGCTCTGGCGGAGCTTCTCCCGGGCGCCGGAGGCCACAAACATCCCCACGCCCCGTTTCTTGTACAGCAGCCCCGCGTCCACCAGCAGGTTGATCCCCTTCAGGGCGGTGGCGGGATTGATCCGGTACTGCACCGAATACTCCGTGATGGACGGCACCTGGCTCTCCTCTGGGTAGGCCCCGGAGAGGATCGCCTCCTCCAGCTGCTCCGCGATCTGCTGGAAGATGGGCCGGTCTTCCGTCAACGTCAAGGCGGTTCCCCCTTTCCTGCCGGTTTGTTATCTGGTTAATTAGTCTAGTAACTAACCATGTGGCTAATATAGCATGAGCCGCACCTCTTGTCAATAGGGCTGGCAGAATTTTTTGGCCCGCGGCTTTCAAATAGAAGACCGCCCGCAGGGACAAGCATCCCCGCGGGCGGTCTCTTTCTCCTTCAATCCGGAAACAGTTTGGCGGCGGTTTCCTCCAGCTCTTTGAAAAAACCGCTGATGTGGCCGCCGTCGTTGACGGCGTGGGCAAACTCCCCGCCCACCGGCAGCACCATCCGGTCCCCTGCCGGGTGGACCTTCCCCAGCAGGATGAAGGGTGTGAAGTCCGGCTTGGGGTCCCCGCCGAAGCTGAAGGCGGAGAAGGCCAGCCCCGGCATGGCGGAGATACCGCAGACATTTGGGGGCAGGGTCTCGTCGCAGAGCAGCCGGCCGCAGGTCTCCGCCCGGGCATAGTCCGCCTGAAAGTCCTGGCGGAACACATCATAGTCCGGCATAAAGCGGGTGACCTTCATGGCGAACAGATCCGGGGCGTCCCGGCGGGGCACCGTATAATAAGGGTGCAGCTCATCCCAAATCCCGATCCGCCCCGCCTCATCCCGGCCATACCGGAAATGGGCGTGTCGGTTCAGCACGGCGGCCACACACCACACCAGAGCCGGGTACAGCTTTTCGCCCCGGGCCTTCGTGTGCCGATACAGCGGTGTGATATCCACCTCCGCCGTCAGATAGATGGCGGTCTGGCGGAAAACCTCCAGATACTCCCGGCGCTCCCAGGTCTGCTCGTCGATGGGCGTAAAGGCCATGGCGCTCCTCCCTCTCCGGCGTCCTCCGCCGGCCGTTTGGGCCATCGTACCACAGGCCGGGCCAAAAGTCCACTGCCGCTGCGGTCCATGCGAGGCGAAAATCCGCAGTTGACAAACTTGCCGCGGCGTGGCTATAATATGTTCCAAAGCGATGATGGAGAGGGACGGAGACCGGCGCCCTCAGAGAGCCGGCGGGCGGTGGAAGCCGGCGGCAAGGGTCTCCAGGTCCTATGGCTCCTGAGCCGAGGGTTCGAGGGCGGCGCGCCGCCGGTAGGGCCTCTCCGAGGACTGCCGCGTCAGGGCAGAGGGGTTGCTGGACCCCAAAAGGGGCGTCGGGCCGTGAGGACGGCGCAATTTGAGTGGTACCGCGGAAGCCTGACGGCTTTCGTCTCAAAGTTTTTCTTTGGGACGAAAGCCGTTTTTTCGTCTCCAAAGTCATCTTCATCCAGTCGAAAGGAGCACACACCATGAGCGATTACCGCATCGAAACGAAATGTGTCCAGGGGGGCTACACCCCCGGCAACGGAGAGCCCCGGCAGATCCCCATCGTCCAGTCCACCACGTTCAAATACGCCACCAGCGAGGACATGGGTAAGCTCTTTGACCTGGAGGCCAACGGCTACTTCTACACCCGCCTCCAGAACCCCACCAACGACTATGTGGCCGCCAAGATCTGCGAGCTGGAAGGCGGCACCGCCGCTATGCTCACCTCTTCCGGCCAAGCGGCCAACTTCTTCGCGTTGTTCAACATCTGCTCCTGCGGGGACCACATCGTCTCCTCGTCCTCCATCTACGGCGGTACCTTCAATCTGATCTCCGTCACCATGGCGAAAATGGGTATCGAGGTCACCTTCGTCTCCCCGGACTGCACCGACGAGGAGCTGGAAGCCGCCTTCCGGCCCAACACCAAGGCGGTGTTCGGCGAGACCATCGCCAACCCGGCCCTGACGGTGCTGGACATCGAGAAGTTCGCCAAGGCCGCCCACACCCATGGCGTGCCGCTGATCGTGGACAACACCTTCGCCACTCCGGTGAACTACCGGCCCTTTGAATGGGGCGCCGACATCGTCACCCACTCCACCACCAAGTACATGGACGGCCACGGCGCGGCGGTAGGCGGCGCCATCGTGGACTCCGGCAAGTTCGACTGGATGGCCCACGCGGACAAGTTCCCCGGCCTCTGCACCCCGGACGACAGCTACCACGGCATCACCTACGCGGAGAAGTTCGGCAGGGAGGGCGCCTTCATCACCAAGTGCACCGCCCAGCTGATGCGGGACTTCGGCGCCATCCAGTCCCCCCAGAACGCCTTCTATCTGAACCTGGGGCTGGAGAGCCTTCATGTGCGCATGGCCCGCCACTGTGAGAACGGCCAGGCGGTGGCGGAGTTCCTGGCGGCACATCCCAAGGTGGCCTCCGTCAGCTACTGCGGCCTGCCAGGGGACAAGTACCATGCCTTGGCAGAGAAGTACCTGCCCCACGGCTCCTGCGGCGTGGTGTCCTTTGAGCTGAAGGGCGGCCGGGAGGCAGCGGGCACCTTCATGAAACATCTGAAGCTGGCCGCCATCGAGACCCATGTGGCGGACGCCCGGACCTGCTGTCTGAACCCCGCCAGCTCCACCCACCGGCAGATGACCGACAAGCAGCTTGCCGCCGCCGGCATTCCCGCGGGCCTGGTGCGGATGAGCTGCGGCCTGGAGAGCAAGCAGGATCTGATCGGCGACATCGCCCAGGCGCTGGACCAGGTGAAGTGAGATGCCCATCAAAATCCCCAACCAGCTGCCCGCCACCTCCGTTCTGACGTCGGAGAACATCTTTGTCATGACGGAGACCCGGGCCATCACCCAGGATATCCGCCCCCTGCAGATCCTGCTGCTGAACCTGATGCCCACCAAGATCGAAACCGAGACCCAGCTGGCCCGGGTGTTGGGCAACACCCCCATCCAGATCGAGCTGGAGTTGATCGCCCCCAGCGGCCACGTGTCCAAGAACACCTCCCAGGCCCACATGCTGGCCTTCTACAAATCCTTTGACGAGGTGCGGGACCGGACCTTTGACGGCCTGGTCATCACCGGCGCGCCGGTGGAGAACCTTCCCTTTGAGGAGGTGGACTACTGGCCGGAGCTGTGCGAGATCATGGAGTGGTCCAAGACGCACGTCCACTCCACCCTTCACATCTGCTGGGGCGCTCAGGCGGGGCTGTACTACCACTACGGCATCCCCAAGCGGCAGCTGCCGGAGAAACTCTTCGGCGTGTTCCGCCACACGGTGGAGGATCCCAACTTCATCCTCTTCCGGGGCTTTGACGACGAGTTCTGGGTGCCCCACTCCCGGCACACCACAGTGCTGCGGGAGGACATCGAGGCAATCCCGGAGCTGAAGATACTTGCCTCCTCCCCGGAGGCCGGGGTCTACGCCGTCAAGACCGACCAGGGCCGGCAGATCTTCCTCATGGGCCACGCGGAGTATGACCGGGACACCCTGCGGAATGAGTACATACGGGACCTGACCGCCGGAGCGGACATCCGGGTCCCCAAGAACTACTTCCCCGGCGATGACCCCAGCCGCAAGCCTGCGGTGACCTGGCGCTCCTGCGCCCACCTGCTGTACTCCAACTGGCTGAATTACTTCGTCTACCAAACCTCCCCCTACAATATCCGGGATATTGAACGGGGCATCCGCACCGACGACTGAGCCCACCGCCGTTCCGGCCGCTTCTGCGGCCGGAACGTTTTTTCTCTCATCGCAACTTTGAAAAAATTCTCTTGACTCTCACACAGTGGCAGGGCATACCATAGCAGTGAGCTCAAGAAAACGCATATATGCGGAGGGATCCTATGTTCAAAATCGGAGAATTTTCAAAGCTGTCCAGAATCAGCATCCGGATGCTGCGCCACTACGATGAGATCGGCCTGCTGGTGCCGGAGGAGACCGATCCCTGGACCGGCTACCGCCGGTACGCGGCGGCCCAGCTGATGACCGCCAACCGGATCACCGCCCTGCGGGGCCTGGGGTTCTCCCTGGCAGAGACGGCCGCGCTGCTGGCCTGCTGGGAGGACCGGACCGCCATGGAGACGCGCCTGCTGGCCCAGCGGGCAGCGGTGGAGGCCTCCATTCAGGAGGCATTGGACCGGCTGCGGCTTCTGGACACAACCATCGAACGGCTGAGAAAGGATGAAAAACAGATGAACTACGATGTCACCATCAAGACCCTGCCGGAGCGGCAGGTAGCCAGCGTCCGCCAGATCCTTCCCTGCTACGACCGGGAGGGAG
>NZ_CAKVVF010000035.1:2460-22956 GCF_934833455.1 Oscillibacter sp. KLE 1728 | reverse complement strand
TCTCACTTGTTCTTCTGATAGATCGCCCACAGCCCGTCCATCAGCAGGTACTTGTCGTAGACGATCTTGTTCCGGCAGTATTTCACGATCACCGGGGCATTGCCGCCGGTGGCCACCACGCTGAGGGTCCGTCCTGAGAACTGCTCCCGAATGCGGTCGATGACCCCGTCCAGCATCCCGGCGGTGCCGTAGACAATGCCGGAGCGCATACAGTCCTCCGTCGTCTTGCCGATCAACACCTTGGGGTGCTGGAGGGAGATGGCGGGCAGCTGGGCCGCCCGGCGGCTTAGGGCCTCCAGGGACACGTTGACCCCCGGCAGCAGCATCCCGCCCTCGTAATTCCGGCCCTCGGAGATGACGCCGATGGTGGTGGCGGTGCCCATGTCGATGGTGACGATAGGAGGCTCGAATTTCTCCAGCGCCGCCACCGCGTCGGCCACGATGTCCGCCCCTACCTGGGACTGGACCGCCAGCCGGATGTTCAGCCCCGTCCGCACACCGGGCCCCACCACCATGGGCGGCTTGCCCAGCAGCCGGGCCAGAGCCTTCTCCATCATGAAGTTCAGGGGGGGGACCACGCTGCACAGGATCGCCCCCGTCACATCCTCAAACCGGAAGTGATACAGGGCGAACAGGTTCATCAGGTCGATGCTGATCTGGTCTGCGGTCTTGCGGCTGTCCGTGTCCAGGGATGCCAGAAACCGCAGCTGCTTGTCCCTGTCAAACAGCCCCACAGAGGTGTTGGAGTTTCCTACATCAATGGCCAGCAGCATAAGCCTCTCTCCTTTTTTCTTCTGATCTTGATCGTGTTCTATGGTATCACGCCTTGCCGCCGGATGCAAGGCCGGGACAGAGGGAAAATTTTTCGATGAAACGTCCGAAAACGGGAAGAAATCTGCCGCCGGATCTGCTATACTTTTGTTGAACACACGCGAAAGGAGGAGGCGCCATGGATTTTCCCTATGGTGAAACGGAGATTGCCTATCTGCGTGCCAGAGACCTGAAACTGGGCGCGGCCATGGACCGGATCGGCCCCATCCATCGGGAGGTGGACCCGGACCTCTTCTCCTCCGTAATCCATCACATCATCGGCCAGCAGGTATCCATGGCTGCCCAGCGGACAGTGTGGCAGCGGCTCCAGGCAGCGGCCGGGACGCTTGTGCCGGAGACGGTCGCGGCCATGCCGGCCGAGGCGCTCCAGGCCCTGGGCATGACCCGCCGCCGGGCGCTGTACATCCTGGAATTTGCCCGGAAAGCGGCCTCCGGGGATTTTGATCTAGACGCCCTGGCGGAAATGGAGGACCGTGAGGTGCTGGCCCGCCTCACCTCCCTGCGGGGTGTGGGGCCTTGGACAGCGGAGATGCTGCTGATCTTCGGCCTCCGGCGGCCGGATGTGGTCAGCTGGGGCGACTTGGCCATCCTCCGGGGGATGCGGATGCTGTACCGAAAGCGGTCCATCGACCAGAGGACCTTCCAGCGCCTGCAGAAGCGGTACAGCCCCTACGGCACCACTGCCAGCCTGTACCTCTGGGCCATCGCCTGCGGCGCCCTGCCGGAGCTGACGGACCCTGGCGCCGGACGGAAACCGGACAAAAAACGGGGGCGGCACACATGACAGACCGGCAGCGCTGGCAGGCGGTCCTGGACAACGACCGCCGGTATGATGGCACATTTTTCTACGGCGTAGCCTCCACAGGCATCTTCTGCCGTCCCTCCTGCCCCTCCCGACCGCCGCGGCGGGACCGGGTGCGGTTCTTCCCCACGGCGGACGCTGCACTGGCGGCGGGGTTCCGCCCCTGCAAGCGCTGCCGCCCGGACCTGACCGATTTTTCCCCGGGCCAAGACGTTGCTGCGGAGGCCATGGCGCTGCTGCATCGCCACTTCCGGGATCAGGCGGACTTGTCAGCCGCGCTGAACGGCCTGGGACTCTCCCGCCGGAGGTTGGCCGATCTGTTCCATGCAGCCTACGGCACCACCCTCCACGGCTGCCTGGGAACGCTTCGGGTAACCGAAGCCTGCCGCCTGCTGCGGGAGACGGACCAGCCCGTTGCCCAAATAGCCGGGGAGGCCGGATTTGACAGTCTCTCCGCCTTTTACCGGGCCTTCCGGTCCGGCACAGGACAGTCCCCGCTGGCGTACCGCCGGAGCGCCCATTCCGCGCCGGACAAATCAAGCGGTCCCTGTTGAACGACTTACATTCGTTTGCAATCGCTCCATCACTCTGATCCTGATTTGAGGTGTAATTGTATGTGGATGATCTTTCATAAGCCCTCCCCGGTGGGAATGCTGACCCTCTCCTCGGACGGCACAGCCCTCACAGGGCTGTGGCTGGATGGGCAGAAATACTTTGGTGCTGGACTCCCAAATGCTGTAAAGGAAAATGACCTGCCGGTATTTGAGCAGGCCTCCGCCTGGCTGGACGCCTATTTTGCCAAGGCTCCCCTCCCGGCTCTGCCGCCTCTGGCCCCCCAGGGCAGCCCCTTCCGCCAGGCGGTGTGGCGCCTGCTGCTGGAGATCCCCTACGGCACGGTCACCACATACGGCGCCCTGGCCCGGACGCTCCGGGGCCAGGGGATTTCTGCCGCGGCCCAGGCAGTGGGCGGCGCCGTGGGCCACAACCCCATCTCCATTCTGATCCCCTGTCACCGGGTTGTGGGCAGCGACGGAAGTCTGACAGGCTACGCCGGAGGCGTGGCCAACAAGCAGTTCTTGCTGGAGCTGGAGGGCGTGGACATGACCGGGCTGTATGTCCCCACTCGTGGCACGGCGTTGTGAGACGCAGGTGGTCTCCATGGCGCACACACGAAAAAAGATGTTTTACGCGCCCAAGGCGTTCAACGGCTATGGGCCGCCGGAGCCTCCGATTCCGGCAGCTCAGGATCGGCCCGGGCGCTATCCCTGTCCCTGCTGTGGGCAGATCACCCTCCCGGTCCCGCCGGAGGAGGCGGTGGCTTACATCTGCCCGGTATGCTGGTGGGAGAACGACGTGTTCATTTCCTCCGACAACGAGCCCAGCGACGAAAATCATGGGCTGACCCTGTCCCAGGGGCGGGAAAATGTCCGGCGGTTCGGCACCTGCGATCCCCGGATGAAGCGGTGAGGGCATCGGAGGAAATTTCTTCTTCAGGGATGCCTTTGGGACATCTGAACAGGAATCCCCCAATCCTTGCGCTGTTCGGCGTCTTTTGGTTCCCTTTGTGGTGGTCGGTCTCACGTATACCGGGCGAGTCGGCCTTTTCCCAGATCCCTCCGGGACAGGCTGGAATAGTAAGAAAGGGCGCCGGATTCCTCCGGCGCCCTTTCTATGATGTCTGCGTCACAGAATGATGCAGATGAGTCCCCCGCTGCCTTCATTAATGATGCGGGTCAGGGTCTCCTGGAGCTTCCGCCGGGCGTCCTCCGGCATCCGCTTGAGCTTTGCCTGCAGATCCTCGTTCACCAGCTCGTGGAAGCTGCGTCCGAAGATGTTGGACTGCCAGATCTTGCTGGTATCCCCTTCAAACTCCTGCAGCAGGTAGTTCACCATGTCCTCGGACTGCTTCTCGTTGCCCACGATGGGGCTGACGGCAGTCTCGATGTCCGCCCGGATCATGTGGATGCTGGGGGCGCTGGCCTTCAGCCGCACGCCGTACCGGCCGCCCTGCTTCATGATCTCCGGCTCCTCCAGCTTCAGCTCGTCGATGCCGGGGACCACGATGCCGTAGCCCGTCTCTCGGACGTCGTGGAGGGCGCCGGCTACCTTGTCGTACTCCGCCTTCACCGCCGCCAGCTTCGTCAGCAGGCTCATCAGATCCCCATCATCCCCCACCTCAAAGCCGGACTGCTCCGACAGGGTCTTGTAGAACAGCTCCCGGGGCAAGGCCAGCCGTGCGGCGGCCACGCCGGTGCCCAGGTCGATGGCTGAGATTCTGGCCTCACTGATGTGCTCGCTCTCCCCCAGGGCGGCGATGACGCCCTCCACCTCCCGGATGTGGCGGAGCTGGGCGGTGTTCTGACGGATGGCGTCATACAGGCCCGCTTTGATAGGATGGTCCGCCGGCAAGGCATCCACCCAGGGGGGCAGGAACAGGTCCAGCTCCTGCATGGGGAACTCGTAGAGCACCGCCTTCAGGATGGCGGCCACGGCGTCCTCGTCCAGCTCCAGGCAGTTGACGGCCATGCAGTTCACCTCATACCGGGAGGAGATGTCCTTGGCGATGGCTTGGGCCCGGTCGCCCCGGGGGTCTGCGGAGTTCAGCAGGACGATGAAGGGCTTCCCCAGCTCCTGCAGCTCCCGGATCACCCGCTCCTCCGCTTCCAGGTAGTCCTCCCGGGGGATGTCGGAGATGGTGCCGTCGGTAGTGATGACAATGCCGATGGTGGAGTGCTCGGCGATCACCTTCCGGGTGCCGATCTCCGCCGCCTCGGTCATGGGGATCTCATGGTCGTACCAGGGGGTGGTGACCATCCGGGGGGTGTCGTCCTCCATCTGGCCGATGGCGCCCTTCACCATGTATCCCACACAGTCGATCAGCCGCACGGAAAAGCTCGCCCCGTCCGGCAGCTGGATCTGGGCAGCCTCCTCCGGGACGAACTTGGGCTCGGCGGTCATGATGGTCCGGCCAGAGCCGCTCTGGGGCAGCTCATCCCGGGCCCGCTCCTTGCGGTAGACGTTGTCGATGTTGGGGATCACCTGGGTCTCCATGAACCGCTTGATGAAGGTGGACTTCCCGGTGCGCACGGGGCCCACCACGCCGATGTAGATATCCCCAGCGGTGCGGGTGGCGATATTCTGATAGATACTGGTATTCATAGCATCCCGTCCTTTTTCCGCTCCATAGTCTTGTTCCACTCTATGTCCGGCTGCTGCGAAGTATGACAGCCCGTCTTGTTTTGGAGAAGATGCACAAATTCAGGAGCCGGCCTTCTCCGTTCTTGGCTGATTTTGCGGCTTTACACGGATAATTTAGTGTGGTAAACTGCTAATGTAATGAAACGGACGGTATCCCCGTCCAGAGATTTGGAGGATTGACGATGAAAAACATGAAGAAGCTGTGGGCAGCGCTGCTGGCCCTGGCCATGACCTTCTCTCTGGCCGCCTGCGGCGGAACCTCTGACGAGGACGCCGCCACTGATGACCAGCCCACAGGGGAAGAAGTCTCCGGTGACACCGCTCCCGAGAGCGACGTGGCCTATATCCAGGATAAGGGCACCCTGGTGGTGGGCATTACCTACTTTGCCCCCATGGACTACAAGGAAGAGGGCAGCGATGAGTGGATCGGCTTTGACGCCGACCTGGCCAAGCTGTTTGCCGAGAGCCTGGGCGTCTCCGTGGAGTTCCAGGAGATCACCTGGGACTACAAGGTGGAAGAGCTGGACTCCCGGGCCATCGACTGCGTGTGGAATGGTATGACTCTCACCGACGACGTTCTGGCTGCTATGGGTACGTCCAACCCATACTGCACCAACTACCAGACTCTGGTCTATCCTGCCGACCGGGCCGCTGAGTTCGAGGGCCTGACCTCTCTGGAGGGCCTGAACATCGCTGTGGAGTCCGGCTCCGCCGGTGAGGATGCCGCCGTGGCCTTGGGCGCCACCACCGTGCCGGTCCAGGCCCAGTCCAACGCCCTGATGGAGGTTGCCGCCGGCACGTCCGACGCCGCCGTCATCGACGTGCTGATGGCCGCTGAGATGACCGGCGAGGGCACCAGCTACGCCGATCTGATCTACAGCCTGAACCTGAATGAGGCCCAGGACCTGCCCTCCGAGGAATACGGCGTGGGCTTCCGGCAGGGGTCCGACTTGGTGGACGCCTTCAACACCTTCCTGGCGGAGAAGACGGCTGACGGCACCGTGCTGGAGGTGGCTACCACCTACGGCCTGCAGGACGCCGTGATCCTGGAGTGAGCTTCTTCCCCTGCGGATCTTCCAAAAGCAGAGTGCGCAGTGCGCGCTCTGCTTTTCGGCGGCTTTCCCCCTCTACCACACTGACCTTGAGAGGACGATACCATGATTGAATTTTTTACCTCCAGCACATTCCGGACCGTGCTGTCGGCCCTGAACAGCGGATTTCTCAAGACCCTTCAGCTGTTTTTCATCACCCTGATCGGGGCACTGCCCCTGGGCTTGGTTATCAGCTTCGGTTCCATGAGCCGCTTTCCTCCCCTGCGGTGGCTGACCCGCCTGGTGGTCTGGGTCATCCGGGGCACGCCTCTGGTGCTGCAAATCATTGCACTGTTCTATGTGCCCGGCATCCAGAAGTGGTTCAACTGGCCCAGCGGTGAGTCCGGGCGGATGATGGCCGTGTGTGTGGCCTTCATCATTAATTACGCCTGCTACTTCTCCGAGATCTACCGGGGCGGCATCCAGGGAGTGCCGAAGGGCCAGCAGGAGGCAGGCCAGGTCCTGGGCATGACCAAAGCCCAGATCTTCCGCCACATCACCCTGCTGCAGATGATCAAGCGAATCGTCCCCCCCATCTCCAACGAGATCATCACGTTGGTGAAGGACACCTCCCTGGCCCGGGTCATCGCATTGCAGGAGGTCATCTGGATGGGCGAGTCCTTTATGAAGGGCAACTCCGGCATTGCGGGCCTGGTGTGGCCCCTGTTCTTCACCGCTGTCTACTATCTGATCTTCAGCGGCATCGTCACGGTGCTGCTGGGCAAGCTTGAAAAAAAGCTGGACTTCTTTCAGTAAGGAGGGAACCGATTTATGGCAATTCTGGAAGTACATCACATTGAAAAGCATTTCGGCGCCACCCGGGTGCTGGAGGACATCAGCTTTGATCTGGAGCAGGGCCAGGCCCTGGCCATCATCGGCTCCTCCGGCTCCGGCAAAACCACCCTGCTGCGGTGCCTGAATTTCCTGGAGAAGCCGGAGCAGGGTACCATCTCTGTGGCGGGTAATCTGATTTTTGACGCCGCTGATCCCGCCACCCAGCGGGAGAGCGAGGTGCGGAAGAAGCGGCTCCACTTCGGGCTGGTGTTTCAGTCCTTCAATCTGTTCCCCCAATACACGGCGCTGAAGAACGTCACCCTGGCCCGGGAGCTGCTGGCCCAGGAGCAGCCGGACTTCAAGCAGAACAAAAAGCAAATCCTGGAGGAGATCCAAGCGGACGGCCGGGAGCTGCTGGCGAAGATGGGCCTCAGTGAGCGGGCAAATCACTACCCCAGCCAGCTCTCCGGCGGACAGCAGCAGCGGGTGGCCATCGCCCGGGCCCTGGCCTTGCACCCGGACATCCTCTGCTTTGACGAGCCCACCTCCGCCCTGGACCCGGAACTCACCGGCGAGGTGCTTCGGGTCATTCGGGAGCTGGCGGAACAGCGGACCACCATGATTATCGTCACCCATGAGATGGCCTTTGCCCGGGATGTGGCAGACCAGGTGATCTTCATGGACGGCGGCGTCATCGTGGAGCAGGGTGACGCCCACCAAGTCATTGAGCACCCCAGGGAGGAACGGACCCGTCAGTTCCTCGCCCGATATTCCGAGGGATAAAACGGAACAGAAAAAGAGCGGAGCTGATGCTCCGCTCTTTTGTTATCTTGTGCCGTCTTGTTAAGACGGGGCAACGGGAAACTCCGTCAATCAGGCAGGTTTGGATCTCCGGCGGCCCAGCAATCGCCCGATGAGAAGGCCCAGGGCAGAGATGGCCGCCCCGATGAAAAACAGGTCCCACTGAGGCAGGTTGATCTTGTCAAAGGCCAACATATTGGCGAGCCGGAAGGTGAGAAAGTCCGCCAGCATATACAAAAGTCCCAGGGCCAGAGGCAGCAGCCACATGCGCCCATCCCTGCGGACCAGTTCCCCAATCCGCAGGGAGATCACAAAGGCGGCGATGGGCAGGAGCAGCCAGTGGAATAAAAGGGCGTACCCCATGGCGTCCGTGGGGTCCATCAACAAGAACACCACCAGGGCAAAAACCCAGAGTCCCAGGTAAACCGCTACCAGCCGCCTCGGGGACCGCCAGCTCCTCCCCTTGGCTCCCCGAACACGCACCGCAAAGTCCGGCATAGGCACCTCCACTTCCCAGAGGGCAGACGAAACAGACCGAATACCCGTTTTTTCCAGTCTACCATGGGCTGCCGGACCCGTCAAGGGTGACTCAGGTCCGCTTCCGGGGGATCAGCAGCAGCTGGTCCCGGGAGATATCTCCTTCCGTCTCCAGTTGATTGGCTGCCAGGATCACGCCGATGGTGGTGTTGTACCGTTTCGCCAGATCCCAGGCGGTCTCCTGCTTCCCCAGGCAACGCAGCACCAGGGACGGCGCGCCGGTGGTCTCCTTAGGCGCGTCTGTATTGATCTTTCCTGCGGACACGCACACCCGTTTCACACGCTGGGCCGCCTCCGCCCGGAAGTCCACCGGGAACCGGACCTCGATGCCCCGGTCCGTCAGGCTGCCCTGGACCTCTTCCGGGCAGACGGCCCGGGCAGCGACCCGGCAGTCCTCCGGCAGCTCCAGCTGGCAGCTGACGTCGATGCTCCGCTCCGCCACCAGAGGCACGCCCCCCTCGTCCAGATACAGTGCCCGGACAGACGCCCCGGTCCGCAGGACCACGCCCGCCCCCTCCCGGCTGACGGAAACAGCTCCGCAGGTGACGGAGAGGGCCAGGATGGAATCCGCCACCACACCGATCTCCAGCACCTCCCGCACCGTCTGACGGCGGGTGAACTGTTCCCGAAAGCTGGTGAGTTCCAGAGGCGCGGCGTCATAAGTCAGATCATAGGCAGTGGAGTAGAGGTCACTGAGGAGCGTCAGTTCCTGGGTCTGGCGCAGCAGAGCTGTGGCGTGGAGGTACAGCGTCACCGCGATCTCCCGGCCCTCGGCGTCGGCGCCGTCGACCTGCAGATCCGCGCCGGTGAACTGGAGGCGCACCGATGGCTCTGCGCCCTCCGGGGCGCCTTCCACCTCCAGGATCTGAGAGAACGGCAGCTCTCCGGACGCGGCGCAGCAGTGGCCGTCCGCCGTCCGGTACAGGAGGCTGACGGTGAAGATACCCTTGAACAGCAGCTTGCTGCCCACGATCTTCGTCTCCGTCACAGTGCTGTTCACCCGGCTGGTGAGGATCTCCGCCGCTCCCTCTCTGCCCGGGGACAGGTCCATCTGTTCGGAGAAGGTGAAGTCCTTCTCCGCAATGTGGGTCAGGACGATGGCGTGCTGCTGCTCCTGCTTTTTTTCGATGCACAGTTCCGGCCCCGCCTCTGCATCCGTGCAGAAGCATAAGGGCCTGCGCTGATAGCCCGTCAGCCGCGTCACCAGCTTGCAGTGGGTGAAGACCTTGCGGGGGTTCAGCATCCGGGTCTCCAGAAGCTCCGGCTCCGTGTCCGCCAGCAGCGCCGCGCAGTCCGGCAGACTGCGTCCGTCGGTCTCCACCGTGAAGGGCATGGCAAATTCCAGGGTCCGGATGCCCCCCTCCCCCTCCGGCGTGTACAGCACCGTCACCCGGACGGTGCCGGAGATCTCTGCCCTGCCGTCCCGCATCTCCCGGCTGTGCAGGAACACCTTGCCCGTGGTCTCGATGATCCGCGCAATGTCCGGACAGTAGTCCGGCACGATGGTCTCCGCTGTCTCCTCCTGAGTCAATGTCAGCTCTCCCGCCGCCTCATAGGCGTCGAAGCAGGCCTTTTTCAATTCCAGTTCCATGGTTCGCCCTTCCTTTCCGGCCGTTGGTCCTCCGATGGACGGCGCAGCCGTTTCCCGCCGCCTGGAAAACGGTACGGGGCGGGAGGGGCCGCCAGCGGCCGCTCTCCCGCCCCTGTGCGCCGCCATGTTGTCCACGGAGTCTCGCTCTGCTGACACTGTATGCCCGGCCGGGACTGCTTATTCCGAAATCTTGAACAGCTTCCGCAGAATGCCGCTGAGGGCTTTGGGGGACTTCCACACTACAATTCGCATGATATTTGCTCCTTTCTAACGCCTGCAGCAGGCGCAGCCGCACGCAATCAGCAGGACCGCCACCAAAAACATCAGCGCCCCTACCGGAAAGATCGCCGCAATCAGGATCCCGGCCCCCAGCGCCACCGCACAGACGCCCAGTATCCAGCATCCGCCGCCTCTCCGAAACATACGCCCCACGCCCCTTTCTCACTCCCATTATATACGCCGCTGCCTGTCCTGGTACAAAAGGCAGGGCACACAAAAAGAGGCGGGCATCTGCCCGCCTCTTCCACGCGATTCACTTCTTCCGCTCCTGCCAGTCCTGGAGGGACTTCAGCTCCTCATACAGGCGCACATAGCTGGCGTGGCGGCTCCGTTGGATCTTGCCAGCGCGCACCGCCTCCAGCACGGCGCAGCCCTTCTCCTTGGTGTGGCTGCACCCCACGAAGCGGCACTGGTCCAGATAAGGCCGGAACTCCACAAAGGTCTCCGGCAGGCGGTGCTTCAGCTCCAGATTCAGCTCATCGGTCTCAAAGGAGGAGAAGCCCGGGGAGTCCACAACGTCCGCCCCGCAGCTCAGGTGGAACAGCTCCACGTGCCGGGTGGTGTGGCGTCCCCGGCCCAGCGCCTGGCTCACATCCCCCACCTGGAGCTGAAACGCCGGATCCAGGGCATTCAGGATGCTGGACTTTCCCACACCGGAATTCCCTGTAAAGGCAGACAGCTTCCCGGCGATCAGGGGCTTCAATTCCTCGATCCCCTCCCCGGTCTCCGCGCTGACCCGCAGAGTTGGAAATCCGGCGGCTGCGTAAACGGCGTACAGCGCATCGGCACAGTCCAGATCGCATTTGTTCAGCAGCACCATCACGCTGCATCCTTTCAGTGCTGCGATGGCCGCCACCCGGTCAATGAGGAACGGGTCTGTTTTGGGGATGGCACCGGAGGCGATGACCACCAGCTGGTCGATGTTGGCCACCGCCGGCCGGGAAAATGCGTTCTTCCGGGGCAGGATGGCCTCCACAAAGCCCTCGCCGTTCCCCAGCTCCCGGACCTCCACCCGGTCCCCCACCAGAGGGGAGATGCCCTCCTTCCGAAACTTGCCCCGGGCCCGGCAGGTGAGCACCTCGCTGCCGGTGTCCACATAGTAGAAGCCGCTGAGGGCCTTTCGGATCCGTCCCTCACTCACCGAAAGTCACCTCATGGGTATTGTTCACATCCATCACGCCGTCCACGTACACCTCCACGGAGACCGTTCCGGTGCCGTACAGCTCATAGACATAGTTGCCATCTCGGCAGGGGACCGACTCGTTGACCTTGATCACTCCGTCCACCACGATCTGAACTTCTGCTGTCTCCCGGTCTGTGGGCAGGGCGATAATCAGCGGTTCCATTTGCAGGTCTTCATTGCCGCCGCTCTCCGGGCCGGTGCTGACCCACAGCTCCACTGTGCTGCCGGCAGGCACCTGCGTGGTAGCCGTCGGGTTCTGACGGATAACCAGACCCGCTTCCACAGTGTCGTTGGCCTCCTCATGGACCTCGACCTCCAGGCCCAGCACGTTCTTCAGCTGGTCCTCCGCCCAGGCACGTTCCCTATTCGTGAAATCGATCAGCGGCACGGTCTGGGGTCCCCGGCTGAGGACAAAGGTGATGGTGTCCCCCTTGTGGAGTTCTGCATTCGCCGCCGGGGTGGTGGACTTGATGACGTCAACGGCCAGCTCGTCATCGTACTCCTTCTGGGTCTCCTCATAGGGCTGGACGTTCAGTTCATATTCCGCCACCAGATCCTGCAGGATGGTCATGGCCTGGTCATAGGTCATGGGCTTGGTGGTCAGGTCCGGCATGGTGCCCACGTCCTCACCGGCGCTGACCCAGACGTTGATGGTGATGGGCAGCTCACCCTTCTTCTCCGTGTCCGGCTCCGGGTCCTGGCGGACGATTTCACCCACGGCGGCGTCGCTGGCCTCGGTGCCCGCCACCACCACCTGGAAGGTGCCGTCCGCCACACTGGCCTGCTCGTTGGCCTGCTCCTCCGTCATGCCCACCAGCTTGGGTACGGTGTAGGTGTCCGGCGCCGCCGGGACAAAGGAGGCGAAGATGGCCCGGAACAGGAAGAACAGGACCACCACGACCACTACGGCACCGCCGCCGATCAACGCGATCTTCTTGCCGCCGCTGAGGCGGGAGGGCTGTTCGTCCTCGTAGCGATCCTCCTCCCACCGGCGTCCCCGCTCATAGGAGGGCTCCCGGCCCTGCCGGTGGAGCTGGGGCGGCACAGCGGAGCGGAGCTTCTGAGTGGGCTCGTCGGTCTCCTCCGGCCGCAGGTCGGACAGCTCGAAGTCCAGATTCACGCCGGGGTTCTTCCGAAAGGCCTCCAGATCTGCAATCATCGCGTCTGCGGAGGGGTAGCGCTTCTCCAGATCCGGCGCCATGGCCTTCATGCAGATCAGCTCCAGCTGCTCGGGGATGTCCGGATTCACCTCCCGGGGAGCCAGGGGCACGGAGCTCAGGTGCTGGATGGCCACGGATACGGCGCTGTCCCCCTCAAAGGGCAGGCGGCCGGTGAGCATCTCATACAGCACCACGCCGGCGGAGTAGATGTCGCTGCGGGCGTCGGTGCGGTCCCCGCGGGCCTGCTCCGGAGAGATGTAGTGGACGGAGCCCAGAGCCTCCTGGGTCAGGGTCTGGGCGGCGTTCTCCAGGCAGGCGATGCCGAAGTCGGCTACCTTCACGCTGCCGTCCCGCAGCACCATCACGTTCTGGGGCTTGATGTCCCGGTGGACGATGCCCCGGCTGTGGGCGTGGCTGAGGCCCCGCATGATCTGTGTAATGAAGTGCAGCGACTCCCGCCAGTTCAGCTGCCCCCGCTTCTCCATGTACTGCTTCAGCGTGATGCCGTCGATCAGCTCCATGACGATATACTCGATATCGCCGCCCTTGGACACGTCGTACACCGATACGATGTTGGGGTGAGACAGTTGGGCGACTGCCTGGGATTCTGCGTTGAACCGGCGGCGGAAGTCCTCGTCCTGGGCCAGGTCGCTCTTGAGAATCTTGACGGCCACCAGGCGGTTCAGCCGGTGGCACTTGGCCTTGTACACAATCGCCATGCCCCCGGTGCCGATACGCTCCAGAATCTCATAGCGGTTGTCCAGCATTTTTCCAATATACGGGTCCTTGTGTTCCATGTGTCTCCCCCCTTTACTGTTTTTGCATCAGGACGGCCGTGACATTGTCCGGCGCGCCCTGGCGCTTGGCGATGGCCAGCAGCCGGTCCAGGCAGGTGTCCGGCCCGTCCCCGTGGATGACCTCGAAGAGCATCTCCTGATCGGTGACGGTGTTCACCAGTCCGTCGGAACACAGCAGCAGATACTCCCCGGCGTTCATCGGGCATATGTACCCGTCACAGTCGGCGGAGATGTCCGGTCCCAGGGCCCGGGTGATGAGATTGCGGCTGGGGTGGCGGCGGGCCTCCTCAGCGGTGATATCTCCCCGGTCTACCATGCTCTCCACCAGGGAGTGGTCCTTGGTGATGCGGGTGATGCCGTCCTCCGTGATGTGATAAGCCCGGCTGTCCCCCACGTTGGTGACCACCACGCCGCCGTCATAGGAGATGGCGGACACCAGGGTAGTGCCCATGTTCCGGCATTCCTCCCGGCGCTCTGCCTCCGCCTGAATGGCCTGATTGGCCAGGGCTGCCGCCTGGGCGGATGCCTCCAGCAGCTGCTGAGGGGTCTGATCCGCCGTCAGGAGCTTCTCCAGCTCCTCCAGATAGACGGAGACGGCGATCTGGCTGGCCACACGGCCCCCGGCGGGGCCGCCCATGCCGTCGCACACCACGCCCACCGTGCGGCCGGAGGCCGTGTGCTGCGCCGTGACGTAGGCGTCCTGGTTCTCCTTCCGGACAAGGCCGATGTCGGTCATGCCCCAGACGTTCATTTGGTTCATTGGGAACACTCCCCTTTCTGCGCTTCTTCCATGGCCTTCCGGCGGAGCTGTCCGCAGGAGGCGTCGATATCTCCACCCAGGCTCCGCCGCACGGTGGCGGTGATGCCGTGGGATTCCAGCCGTTTTTGAAAGGCCCCGATCCGGCGGGAGGGCTTGTAGGGGCTCTCCACCACGTCGTTCAGGGGAATCAGATTCACGTGGCCCGGCATCCCCCGGAGCTTCCTGGCGATCAGGTCCGCCTGCCAGTCGTGGTCGTTGACCCCGTCGATCATGGCGTACTCAAAGGAGATGCGGCGGCCGGTCTTGTCGAAGTAGTCGTGGCAGGCCCGGAACAGCTCCTCCACGTCATAGGCCCGGTTGATGGGCATGATCTTGGATCGGGTCTCGCTGTCCGGCGCATGGAGGGACACAGAGAGAGTCAGCTGAAGTTCAAGCTCCGCCAGCCGCCGGATGCCCGGCACGATGCCGCAGGTGGAGAGGGAGATATGCCGCATCCCAATGTTCATCCCGTCGGGGTGGTTCACCAGCTCCAGGAATTTCAGCACCGTGTCCAGGTTGTCCAGCGGCTCGCCGATACCCATCAGCACGATGTTGGAGACGGGCAGGCCGGAGTCTTTTTGGGTGAACAGCACCTGGTCCAGCATCTCCGCCGGGGTCAGGTCCCGGACCTTGCCGGCGATGGTGGAGGCACAGAAGGCGCACCCCATCCGGCACCCCACCTGGGAGGAGATGCACACGGTGTTGCCGTGGTGGTACTGCATGAGCACTGTCTCGATGCAGTTGCCGTCGGACAGCTCCCAGAGGTATTTGATGGTCCCGTCCAACCGGGACACCTGCTTGCGGGCCACCTGGGGGGAGGTGATGAAACAGGTCTCCTTCAGCTTTTCCCGCAGGGACTTGGAGAGATTGGTCATCCCATCGAAGTCCGTCACCCCCCGGTGGAGCCAGGTGAACACCTGCCTGCCCCGGAAGGCCGGCTCCCCCAGGGACTGGAGGAAGGCCGTCATCTCCGGCAGGGTCAGTGATTTCAAATCGGTCATGGATCGTTCCTCAATTCCGCGTCATGCGGCAGATGTAAAAGCCGTCGGTGCCGTGGCGGTGGGGCCACAGAGTCACCTGGCCCTCGGTCTCCCCCACCGGTCCGGACAGGGAGAAGGGCGTGCGGCAAAAGTCCGGGTGCTCTGCCAGGAAGCTGTCGGATACACCCTCGTTCTCCTCCGGCAGGATCGTGCAGGTGGAGTACACCAGCGTGCCGCCGGGCCTCACGTACCGGGCGGCGTTGTCCAAGATCGCCCGCTGGATCACCGGCAGGGCGAACAGGTCGTCAGGCTTTTTGTACCGGACATCCGGCTTCTTCCGGATGATGCCGAAACCCGAGCAGGGGGCGTCTACCAGCACCACATCGAACCGCGCCTCCCACTCCGGCCGGAACCCCCGGCCGTCTGCGGCGGTAGTCTGGATGCACGCAAGGCCCAGTCGCTCCGCCCCCTCCCGGATGCGCTTCAGCTTGTTCTCGTGGAGGTCGCAGGCCAAAATCTCCCCCTGGTCCTCCATTGCAAAGGCGGCGGAGAAGGACTTGCCTCCCGGCGCGGCGCACACGTCCAGCACCCGCATACCCGGCTCCACCCCGGCGATTTGGGACACCAGCCGGGCCGCCGGGTCCTGGACCAGGAATTTTCCCATTCGGAAGGGCTCCAGCGCCGTCAGATCCCCGACGTGGTCCAGCTCCAGGCATCCGGACACCCAAGGATGGGGCCGGACAATCACGCCGGATGCCTCCAGCTCCGCCGTCAGCTCCTCCGCAGCAGCTTTCAGCGGATTCACCTGAATCGTCAGCGGCGCCGGAGCGTTGTCGGCCGCAAGGCAGGCTTCCGTCTCCGGCCCCAGAATGGCCTGGAGGCGTTTCACCAGCCACTTGGGATGGCTGTACCGGATGGAGAGGCTGTGCAGTGCATCCTGGTCCGGGATCCTCGGCAGGTGCACCTTGTTCCGGGAGAGCTGCCGCAGCACCGCGTTCACCAGCCCGGCTGCCTTGGCCCGGCCGTTGTCCTTGGCCTGCTCCACCGCCTGATTGACAGCGGCGCTGTGGGGAATTTTATCCAGAAACAGAATTTGATAAGCCCCAATCCGCAGAATTTCCAGCAGCGGCGGCTGCAAGTGGTCGACCTTTTGGGAGCAGTAGGCACCCAGGTAGAAGTCCAGCAGCAGCCGGTTCTGCATCACGCCGTAGACGATGCGGCTGCACAGCGCCGCCTCTGGTCCGGACAGGCCGTCCCGGCGGAGCTGGGCCCTCAGGGCCGCATCCGCCCAGGCCCCGGCCGTGCGGCAGCTCACCAGGACGCGCAGGGCGGTGTCCCGGGCATTAGGGGCCCTCATTGGCTGCCTCCCTGATCGCGGCCGCCGCGGCCGATAAAGATCAGCACAAACCGCATCAGCTGCAGCAGGCTCATCAGCAGCGCCGCCACATAGGTCAACGCCGCGGCCCGCAGCACCTTTTTGGCGCCGGGCAGCTCATCCTCATCCAGCAGGCCCGCCCCGTCGATGGTGGCGATGGCCCGGGCGGAGGCGTTGAACTCCACCGGCAGCGTCACCAGCTGGAACAGCGTGGTGAAGGAAAACAGCACGATGCCGATGAAGAACAGAGACTGGTTGTACAGCACCAGCCCCACCAGCAACAGGATGAAGGACAGGCTGGAACCGATCCGCGTGGCGGGGATGATGGCCGTGCGCAGCCGCACAGGCCCGTAGTTTTCCGCGTACTGGACAGCGTGGCCCGCCTCGTGGGCCGCCACGCCCACCGCCGCGATGGTGGGGGCGTTGTAGACTGTCTCAGACAGGTAGATGGTATTGTCCCGGGGGTCGTAGTGGTCTGTCAGATTTCCCCGGCAGGGCCGGACAGGCACACCGAATACCCCGTGAGCCCGCAGCACCGCTTCCGCCGCCTGGGCACCGGTGATGCGGCGCCGGTTGTTCACGGCATTGTACCGCCGGAAGCTGCCGGACACCTGGAACTGGGCCCACAGGGACAGCAGCAGCACTGGGATCAGCAGCAGGACGTACAGATTATTTGCAAGAAAGTCGCCATAGCCGTAATAGATATGACCGTAATAGGGCATAAAAACCTCCCGAATTGTGAAACTGGCGGAGCTCAGACCTCCAACGGGTGGCCCAGCAGATAGGACGCCGCAGCCATGCGCTTGCCGCCCTCCGCCTGGATCTCCGTGAGATACAGGCTCTCTCCTCTGCCGCAGGCCACCTGGATGCCCTGCTTCCCGGCGGAGAGCACTGTACCGGGCGCCGCGCCGGTCTGTTCGCCGGGGGCGGTGCGGTAGACCTTGAACCGCTGCCCTGCCAGCTCGCAGGCCGCGCAGGGCCAGGGAATCAGTCCCCGGACCTGACAGTCGATCTCCCGGGCGGAGCGGGTCCAGTCGATGGGGGACATCTCTTTTGTCAGCATGGAGGCGTAGGTCTGACGGCTCTCATCCTGGGGTGTCCGGGCGGCTGTGCCGTTTCCGATGGCCGCCACCGCCTCGCTGAGGGCCTCTGCCCCCAGGTCCGCCAGGCGCACCGTCAGGGCCTGGGCGTCCTCGTCCGGGCCGATGGGAGTCTCCTTCTGCAGGATCACGTCCCCTGCGTCCAGCTCCTTCGCCATATACATGATGGAGACGCCGGTAGTCTCCTCCCCGTTCAGGATGGCCCAGTTGATGGGGGCCGCCCCCCGATACTTGGGCAGCAGAGACGAGTGGACGTTGATAGAGCCGTATCTGGGCGCCTCCAGAATGTCCTCCGGCAGGATGCGGCCGTAGGCCGCCACCACCGTCAGCTCCGGTGCCAGGGACTGCACCAGCTCCAGCGCCGTGCCGTCCCGCATCTTCAAAGGCTGATAGACGGGAATATTTTCTGTCAAAGCAAATTCCTTTACAGGCGTTGGCACCAGCTTATGTCCCCGGTTTTTGGGCTTGTCCGGCTGCGTGAACACGCCGCAGACCTCATGGCCGTCGGCCACCAGCCGCCGCAAGGACGCCACGGCGAAGTCCGGCGTGCCCATGAACAGGATCCGCATGGGCTCACTCCCCTTCCTGAGCTTCTGCGGCCTCACGGGCCTGCCGCTCCTCCTGCTCCAGATAGTCCCGGAGCTCCTCATCAGAGAGGAAGTGGTCGATGTGCTCCACAAACAGATGGCCGTCCAGATGCTCGATCTCGTGGCAGAAGGCTCGGGCCGTCAGGCCCTCGCCCTCCACCTCGAACCAGTCGCCATACCGGTCCTGGGCCCGGACCCGGACCACGTCCGGCCGGGTGACGATGCCCCATTTGCCGGGCACGCTGAGGCAGCCCTCCAGCCCGGTCTGCTCGCCGCTCTGAGCCACGATCTCCGGGTTCACCAGTTCGATATACTCCTCAGAGTCCTCGTCCAGCACCACGCACACCCGGCGCAGCACTCCCACCTGGGGAGCAGCCAGCCCAGCGCCATTGGCATCCTCCAGTGTTTCCAGCATATCGTCCAGCAACTGGTGCAGGTGAGGGTTGAACTCCGTCACAGGGCGGCACACCTTTGTCAGGCACTCCTCTCCCTGCACCACGATCTTCCGTAAAGCCATAAGTCCTTGACCTCCTTCAAAACGCTGCTCACTCCATGGAGTTGCAGTCCACAAATAGATTCATCCCGCGGTTGGCGCGGTCGTTTGCAAATGCCTTCAGCAGCCAGCTCACCGCCTCTCGGGTGGGCCTGTCGTTCTTTCCCACCAGCAGGCAGCGGTAGCGGTAGCGGTTATTCAGCTTCATCACCGGCGCAGGGGCGGGACCCAGCACCTCCGGTTCTCCGGCCGCCAGCTCCGGCAGGGCGCAGAGGCGGCGCAGCTCTTCCCGCACTGCGACGGCGGCCCGGAGGACGGCGCCCTCCTCGGTACCGGAGACGGTGAAGGTGAAGAGGTCTGCAAATGGCGGAAACCGCCGCAATCGCCGCATCCGGATCTCCCGCTCATAAAACCCCTGGTAATCCTGCCGAGCCGCGCACTGGATCACATCGTTTTCCGGGGTGTAGGTCTGGATCACCGCCCGGCCGGCACTGCCGCCCCGGCCCGCCCGGCCCACCACCTGGGTCAGCAGGCTGAAGGTCCGCTCGGCGGCCCGGTAGTTGTCTACATACAGGGACAGATCCGCAGCCAGAACCCCCACCAGTGTCACCTGGGGAAAGTCCAGCCCCTTGGCCACCATCTGGGTGCCCAGGAGGATGGGAATCCGCTCCCGCTCAAACTTGTCCAGCAGCTGCTCATGACGGCCCTCGGCGGTGTCTGCGTCCATCCGCAGCACCTCCGTACCTGGGAACAGATCGTGGAGCTCCTCCTCCACCTTCTGAGTGCCGGTGCCCACGTGCTTCATGATGCCGCCGCAGACGGGGCAGGTGTCGCTGGATCGCTCCGAGTGGCCGCAGTAGTGGCACATCAGCCGCCCATTGGCGGAGTGATACGTCAGCGCCACGCTGCAGCGGGGACACTCCGGCACATGGCCGCACTCCCCGCACAGCAGATACCTGTTGCTGCCCCGGCGGTTCAGCAGCAGGATGCTCTGCTCTCCCCGCCGCAAGTTTTCCTCCAGCTCAGTGCGGAGGACCTGCCCCACCATCCCGGCGTTGCCCGCCCGGATTTCCTGTTTCAGGTCCGCCACCAGCACCTCCGGCAATGCCTGCCGGTTATATCGCCGGCGCAGCAGCGCCTTGTGATAGATCCCATGCTCCGCGTTCCAGGCGGTCTCCACCGCCGGAGTGGCAGACCCCAGGACCAAGGTGGACTTGTCCCGGGCGCAGAGGTATTTGGCCACGTCCCGGGTGTGATACCGGGGCGGGTTTTCCGACTGATAGCTGCTCTCCTGCTCCTCGTCCAGGACGATCAGGCCCACGTTTTTCAGCGGGGCGAAGATGGCGGACCGGGTGCCCAGCACCACCTGGACCTCGCCCCGGCGGATACGCTTCCACTGGTCGTAGCGCTCCGTCATCCGCAGGGAGCTGTGGAGCATGGCCACCTGGTCCCCAAAGCAGGCGGAGAACCGCCGCATCATCTGGGGCGTCAGCACGATCTCCGGCACCAGGACCATGGCCCGCCTCCCCCGGCTCAGTATTTCCTGAACCAGACGGAGATAGACCTGGGTCTTGCCGCTGCCGGTGACGCCCTGGAGCAGCACCGCCTCCGGCTTCCCGGTCTTCGTCAGGGTCCGGATAGACTGAAAGGCCGCCTCCTGTTCCTCATTGAGGACGATAGGACCGCTGGGTTCCACCGCCGTCAGGTCCGGCAGCCGCAGCTCCTCTTCCGCTGAAAAAGCCACGATCCCCGCCTTCTCCATCCCCCGGAGGGCGGCCATGGAGACGCCTGTGAAGTAGCATACCTCCGCCGCGCTCATCCGCCCCTCTGCCGCCAGGAGACGCACCGCCTCCCGCCGCTGGGGGGAGGATCGCTTTTCCGTCAGAGATGCGGCCTCCTCGGCGCTGACGGCCAGTTCCACCATCCGACGGGACTTGTCGCCGATCCTCCGGCGGGCCGCAGTCTCGCAGACCGTGACCCCGGCCTTCTGCAGTGCCCGCAGCACAGTGCCAGCCTCCCTGCCGCAGGCCTCCTCCAGCACTGACAGCTCTGCGGAGCCTCCGGCGGCAAACAAGGCGTCCAGCACCGGGGCGGCCCGTCGGATGCCGGTGGCCGCGC
>NZ_CAKVVF010000035.1:0-2360 GCF_934833455.1 Oscillibacter sp. KLE 1728 | reverse complement strand
TGCCAGACCTCCCGGATCTGGTACCAGAGTCCGGCGGGCAGGATGGCCTTCACCGCCTCAAACAGCGTGCAGAAGTACCGCTGCCGCAGCCACAATGCCAGGGCGATGCCATCGCCGTCCAGTACCGGCCCTCGGTCCAGGACCGACAGCAGGGGCTTGAGCCCCTGCATCTTTTCACCTGGCGTCCGGGCCAGAATAATGCCCTCACTGGTGCGGTTGCCCCGGCCGAAGGGCACGGTGACCCGGACGCCGGGTACCGCCGTTTCCAGCAGCTCCGGGGGAACCAAGTAGTCATAGGGCTTGTCAATGGAATAGGGCGCGGCGCTCACCGCGATTTTCACGATCTCAGCGGTTTCCATGCCTCGCCCCTCCTGTTGTTACTGTGCCTCTTCCTCCGCCGGCTGTAGATCCTCCGGTTCCTCAATGGTCAGGTCCATGTTTCTGGCGTCCAGCTTGCCGTCCGCCACTTCCTGGATGGCCAGGGTGACGGGCTTCTCCGTCAGATGCTCGCCAGTCTCCTCCGCCTCGTCGGCGATCTGCCGGGCCCGGCGGGCCACCACGTCCACCAGCATATAGCGGTTGGGGATATAGCCGGTCAGCTTGTTCATTGCGGGATACAGCATCATAATGGATCAACTTCCTATCTGCCTTGCAGGCGTAAATTTATTTATGAACAAAGTGCGCGTCTCAGCGTCCGCTGATGATCTCCATGCGCTCCTGGGGCTTGCAGTGCTCCGCCGTGATAATGGCGTTCAGCTCCCCCACCGCATTCTCCACGGTGTCGTTGATGACAAAGTAATCATAGGTGTGGGCCGTCTGAAACTCCACTTTGGCCCGCAGCAGCCGCTTCTGGATCTTCTCGGGGCTGTCGGTGCCCCGCTCTGTCAGGCGGCGCTCCAGCTCCGCCCAGCTGGGAGGGGCGATGAAGATGCGCACCGTGTCCGGCCGCTTGCTGCACACCTGGATGGCGCCCTGGATCTCAATATCCAGGATCACGTCCTTCCCGGCCTCCATGGCATCGTCCACAAACTTCTTGGGTGTGCCGTAGAAGTTCCCCACGTACTCCGCGTACTCCAGGAACTGGTCCATGGCGATCCACTTCCGGAAGGACTCCACGTCCATGAAGTGGTAGTGGATGCCGTCCAGCTCTCCGGGACGCGGGTCCCGCGTGGTGGCCGACACAGAAAAATACAGATTCTTCCGGGACTCCAGCAGGGCCTTGAGCACCGTGCTCTTCCCCACGCCGGAGGGGCCGGAGACCACAAAGGTCCTCCCCTTTCTCATATACACACGCTCCTATTCTTCGTTCTCTCTCTCTTCCTTCGGTGCGAACCGCTCCGGCGGCAGGGCCGACAGTACCACGTGGTCGCTGTCCATGATAAAAATGGATGCGGTCTTGCGGCCATAGGTGGCGTCGATCAGCATTCCCCGCTCCCGGGACTCCTGCACCATGCGCTTGATGGGGGCCGAGTCCGGCCCCACCACAGCCACCAGCCGGTCAGCGGAGACCAGATTGCCGAATCCGATGTTGATGAGCTTCATCTTCCATCACTCCACATTCTGGACCTGCTCCCGCATCTTCTCCACTTCCGCCTTCAGCCCCACCACTACATTGGCAATGGCCACATCGTTGCACTTGGAGCCGATGGTGTTGGACTCCCGGTTGACCTCCTGGATCAGGAAGTCCATCTTCCGGCCCATGGGCTCGTCGCTTGCCAGCATGGTCCGCAGCTGGGCCACGTGGCTCCGCAGGCGGACGGTCTCCTCGTCCACAGCCACCTTGTCCGCGTAGATGGCGGCCTCCATCAGGATCCGCTGCTCGTCGACGGTGGTGCTCTGCAGCACCTCCTCCATCCGGGCGGTGAGCTTGGCGCGGTACTCCGCCACCGTCTCCGGCGACCGCATCTCCACCTGTCCGGTGTAGCGCTCAATGGCGTCCAGCCGGTTGGAGATGTCCTCCGCCAGCTTCTGCCCCTCTACGGCCCGCATGTCATTGTACGCGGCCAGCGCCTCGTCCAAGACCGCGCAGAGGTCGGCGCTGACGGTCTCCAGGTCCTCATCCGCCTTCGTGACGGTGAGGACGTCCGGGAACCGGGCCAGCGTCTCCGGCGCGGGCCGATAGTCCGCTGTGCCGCAGACGTCCGACAGCTCCCCCAGGGCGGCGGCATACTGGGCCGCCAGCTCCCGGTTCACCGCAACCTTGACCACATCCGCGGCAGTGGCGTCCACGGTGATGAACACGTCCACCTTTCCCCGGGACACCGCCTGCTGGACGTGCTTTTTCACCGCGTCCTCCGCAAAGGCATACATCCGGGGCATCTTCACGGTGCAGTCCAGATACCGGTTGTTGACGGAGCGGA
>NZ_CAKVVF010000034.1:0-23283 GCF_934833455.1 Oscillibacter sp. KLE 1728 | reverse complement strand
GGCGGCGGCGGACACAGACCTGGTGTTCGGTATGCTGTGCGAGGAGTGGGGGCTGCTGATCGCCGTGCTGGCAGTGGGCGCCATCATCACGTTGGCGTTTTTCGCCGCACGGGCCTGCCGGGTGGGGAGGTCCAGCTTTTACACCATCGCAGCCTGCGCGGCATCGTCCCTGCTGGTGTTTCAGACCTGCCTGAACGTGTTCGGTTCCGTGGACCTGCTGCCCCTCACCGGCGTCACGTTCCCCTTTGTCTCCAACGGCGGCTCCGCTATGATGTCCGCGTGGGGGCTCCTAGCCTATCTGAAGGCCACAGATACCCGGGAGAACGCCAGCTTTGCCATCGCCCGCAAGCACCAGCGGCGCCTGACCCAGGCGGCCCGCCGGCGGGTGGAGCCGATAGGGGACCCCTTCGGCACGGAAAAGGAGGAACGCCATGAAGAAAATTGAGCGGCGGGCCTTTGTCTGTCTGGCGCTGGCGCTGCTGCTGGCGGCGGGCCTGGGATTCTTCCTGGTGAAATACTTCCTGGACGGCGGCAGCTGGGCGTCCTCCGCCTTCAACCGCCACCTGTACAACAGCAGCGGCCAGCTTGCCAGCGGCACGGTGCTGGACCGGGACGGGGACGTGCTCTCCGAGGTGGTGGACGGACAGCGCACCTATTACGACAATGCCACCGTCCGCAAGGCCACTCTCCATGCGGTGGGGGACCTACAGGGTAATATCGGCACCGGGGCCCTGAATGCCTTTGCCGACAAGCTGACCGGGTACAGCCTGCTGAACGGCGCCTTCGGCGCCCAGCGGGGGAACGATCTGTATCTGACCATTGACGCCCGGTATAACTATACCGCCTATGAGGCGCTTGGCGGCAAGTCCGGCACCGTGGCGGTCTACAACTACGAAACCGGAGAGATTCTGTGTATGGTCTCAGCCCCCAGCTACGACCCCCTGAACGTGCCGGAGGACATCACCACCAACGACCGGTACAAGGGCGCCTATCTGAACCGTTTCCTGTCCTCTACTTTCACGCCGGGATCCGTGTACAAGACCATGACCCTGGCGGCGGCTCTGGAGGAGATTCCAGACTTGGCGGATCGGACCTGGACCTGCTCCGGCAGCGTCCAGATGGGGGACGAGACCATCATCTGCTCCGGCACCCACGGGGAGCAGGACATCGCCTCCGCCTTCGCCAACAGCTGCAACGTGGCCTTCGCCCAGATCGCCCAGGAGCTGGGGCCGGGCACTCTGGAGAAGTACACGGAGCAGGCGGGCCTGACCGGCAGCTATTCCATCAGCGGCCTGCCTACGGCAAAGGGCTCCTTTGACTTTGACAACATCACCGACGGTCAGCTGGGCTGGGCCGGCGTGGGACAGTACCACGACCAGGTGAACCCGGCGGCGCTGATGATCTACATGGGCGCCATCGCAAACGGCGGCAAGGCGGCGGAGCCGTATCTGATCCTCCGGACCGAGAGCGCCCTGGGTCTGCCGTCCCTGCCCCACTTCACCACCAGGACCGGCACGCTGATTTCTGCCGATACGGCGGCTGCGCTGGCGGACCTGATGGCCAACAACGTGACCCAGACTTACGGCGCCAGCCGCTTTCCCAATATGGACATCTGCGCCAAGTCCGGCACCGCTGAGGTGGGGGAGGGCCAGACGCCCCACGCCTGGTTCACCGGCTTCCTCCGGGGGGAGGAGACGCCTTACGCCTTTGTGGTGCTGGTGGAGAACGGCGGCGGCGGGTCCTCTGTGGCGGGCGGCGTGGCCGCCAAGGTTCTGGATGTCATCGTCAACGGATATTGATACGAAAGCGGGAGCAAGATGAACGACAAGAGAAAGGGTCTGCTGTTTCAGACCAAGAAACAGATGAACAACGGAGCTATCGCCACGGGGTTGGGATTCGTGCTGTACCTGGCCCTGCTGGCGATGGGGCTGGAGCTGCCGGCGGACTTGGTGGCCGTTGCCTTCGGCGTGGTGGGAATTTTCAACTCCTTCTCCGTGCTGGAGGGGCGGCGCAAGGACAAGGAGAATATCTCCTACAATCTGCTGTGGGGACAGCTGGCGCTGACCATCTTCCTGGTGGCCTGCGCGGTGCTGGCCGTCAAGCAACGGCTAGGGCTGTAAAAGGAAAAGCGGCGGGAATCCATCGGATTCCCGCCGCTTTTTTCTTATTCGGAAACGGTCTCCTCTTCCAAAGTGGGGGGGACTTCCACCGGCGCGGGCGCGCCCTCCGGCAGCAGCTGGCGCTTGACCTTTTTCATGGCCCACAGGAAACAGATCACGTGGACGCCGAAGGTAATAGCCCAGCTGATGGGATAGGACCAGTAGATCGTCTGGATGGTGTGGAACTGGGGCAGCTGAAAAATGGTGGCGATCCACAGCAGCCGCAGGCCGCAGGCGCCCACCAGGGACACCAGCATGGGCATGATGGAGTAGCCGATGCCGCGCAGGCCGCCCACCATCACGTCCATCATGCCGCAGAGGGCATAGGTGGTGCAGACGATGCCCATCCGCACCAATCCGGCCTCAATGACCGGGGGACTGGTGGTGTAGATGGACAGCAGTACCCGACCTGCCAGCGTGGCGGCGTTGCCCAGCACCAGCCCCACCACCAGCACGCAGCCCTGGGCGCGGATCATGATCTTGCGGATGCGGTGGTAGTTACCGGCGCCGTAGTTCTGGCTGGTGAAGGAAATGGTGGCCTGATACATGGCGTTCATAGACACGTATACGAACTGCTCAATGTTGGCCGCAGCGGAGTTGCCAGCCATGATGACCTCACCGAAGGTATTGACGGAGGACTGGATCACCACGTTGGACAGGGAGAAGAGAATCCCCTGGAATCCGGCGGGCAGGCCGATGCGGAGGATCTGCCGCATGGCCTGGGGGTGGAGCCGCATCTTCTTGAGATCCAGGTGCAGCGGGCCGGTATCCTTCACCATGCAGCGGAGCACCAGGGAGGCGGAGATGCACTGGGAGATCACGGTGGCGATGGCCACACCTGCCACGTCCAGCTTGCAGACGATGACGAAGAAGAGATTCAGCACGATGTTGACGACTCCCGCCAGGGAGAGGAAGTACAGCGGCCGCTGGGTATCGCCCTCCGCCCGCAGCAGGGCGGCGCCGAAGTTGTAGACCATGGTGGCCGTCATGCCCAGGAAGTAGATCCGCAGATACAGCGTGGCCAGATCCAACACGTTCTCCGGGGTCTGCATCCAGATCAGAATGGTCCGGGCACCGAAGACGCCCACCACTGTCAACACCAGGCCGCTGATGATGCTCAGCAGGATGGAGGTGTGGACTACCCGGTGGAGCGCGTCTCTGTCTCGGGCGCCGTAGTATTTGGCCGCCAGGGTATTGGCACCCACGGCCAGACCTACAAACAGGTTGGTCAGCAGGCCGATCAGCGCGGTGTTGGACCCCACTGCCGCCAGGGAGTTGTCCCCGGCCCAGCGGCCCACCACCACGATATCCGCCGCGTTGAACAGTAGCTGCAGTACGCTGGAGCACATTAGCGGGATGGAGAACCGCAGCATCTTGGAGAGAATAGGGCCGTTGCACATATCGATCTCATAATGAGTCTGCTGCTTGCCTGCCATGTCAGAAAACCTCGTATATGTCCCAGAATTTGCGCTGTATGACGCAAGCCATATTCTAGCACGGAGCGTCTGGAAATGCTACTGGTTTCCGCGAAAAATTTTACACGATTTTAACATTGGAAATTCTCAAAAAGCTGTGCCGGAGAGACAAAGCCTCTCCGGCACAGCTGAATTGAAAGGAAATGATCTTAGAAGGCAGGTACCACGGCGCCGTCGAAGGTCTCGGTGATGTAGTCCCGGATGGTGTCGGAGTGGAGAGCATCCACCAGGGCCTGAATAGCCTCGTTGTTCTCATTGCCCTCCTTCACCACCAGTACGTTGACATAGGGGGAGTCGCTGGACTCGATGGCCAGAGCGTCTGTGGTGGGGTTCAGGCCGGCGCCCAGGGCGTAGTTGGAGTTGATGACGGCCAGATCCACGTCCGCAAGCACGCTGGGGATGGTGGCGGCCTCCAGCTCCTGGAACTCCAGATTCTTGGGATTGTCCACAATGTTGTTGGGAGTGGCGGTCAGGTTGGAGCTGTCGTCCAGGGTAATCAGGCCCTGGGCCTCCAGCAGCAGGAGGGCGCGGCCCTCATTGGTGGCATCGTTGGGAACGGCAATGACGGCGCCGTCGGGCAGATCCTCCAGGGAGGAGACCCGGCCCGCATAGATGCCCATGGGCTCGATGTGGACGCCGGCCACGCTCACCAGATGGGTGCCGCGGGTCTCGTTGAACTCCTCCAGATAGGGCAGGTGCTGGAAGTAGTTGGCGTCCTCGTCGCCGTCCTCCACGGCGGTGTTGGGCACCACGTAGTCGCTGTACTCGTTGACCACCAGCTCGATGCCCTGCTCCGCCAGGATGGGCACGCACTGGTTCAGAATCTCGGCGTGGGGGGTGGGAGAGGCGGCCACCGTCAGGGTGACGGTCTCAGCGGCATCGCTGCCGCAGGCGGCCAGGGACAGGCACAGGGTCAGGCCCAGCAGCAGGGCCAGCAGCTTCTTTTTCATGTTTCGTTCCTCCAATAAAATATCGTTTATGATGTATTTCAAACGCTTGCCGGATTTTCAAGAGACAAACGATGAAAACGCCGGGGGTCACTTGGTATGGGCAAAGCGGGCCAGGAGATCGAGGGGGCCGGATTTTTTGGCGCCGGACGGCTGGTCCAGCCGCTTATCGATGCGCCGGGACAGCCAGTTGAAAATCAGCTGGACCACCTGCACCAGGATAATCAGGAACACCACCGTCACCCACATAACGGAGGTGATGCCCCGCTGATGGCCGTACCGGACGGCGATGTCGCCCAGGCCGCCGGCGCCCACGGTGCCGGCGATGGCGGTATAGGCCAGAATCGTCACCAGGGAGATGGCACCCCCCAGGATCAAAGAGGGCTTCGCCTCCGGCAGGTACACCTTCCAGACGATCTGGAGGGTGGAGGCGCCCATGGACTGGGCGGCCTCGACCACACCGGCGTCTACCTCGTTCAGGGAGGTCTCCACCATCCGGGCGATGAAGGGGGCGGCGGACACCACCAGAGGTACGATGGCGCCTTTGACGCCGATGGTGGTGCCCACCACCATCCGGGTGAAGGGCATAATGGCCACCATCAGAATGATGAAGGGGACGGACCGGCCGATGTTGACGATCCAGTCCAGCACCCGGTAGACGCCCCGGTGGGGCCGGATGCCGTGGGGCTGGGTCAGGATCAGGGCCACCCCCAGAGGGAGGCCGATCAGATAGGCGAATGCGGTGGAGATCACCACCATTACCAGGGTATCCCAGACACCATCTGTCAACACATTACCGTATTCGGCCCAGAAGGCTGCAATAGACTCAAACATGGTATTCCACCTCCTCCGCAGAGACATTGGGCTGCGCCCGGATATAGCTGAGGGCTTTGGCGGCCTCATTGGGGTCGTCCGGCAGCCCAAGCAGCATGGTGCCGAAGGCTCTGCCCTCGATGTTGCGGGTGTCGGCACCCAGAATATTGACCTTCACCCCCAGGTCGATGGCGAGAGACGCGATCAGGGGCTGATACGCCGTACCGCCGTTGAAGGCCACGCGGACGGCGTGAGTACCTGCCGGATACTGTTCCAGGCTGACGCCACCGGGGTACACCAGCCGCCGGGCCGCATCCGTATGGGGATTGGAGAAGATGTCCTCCACCTTGCCCTGTTCAGCCACCACGCCGCCGTCCAGGATCGCCACCCGGGAGCAGATCTCCTCGATGACGCTCATCTGGTGGGTGATGACCACCACGGTGACCCCAAGCTTCTCGTTCAGGTCCTTCAGCAAGGCCAGGATGGAGGCGGTGGTGGTGGGATCCAAGGCGGAGGTGGCTTCGTCACACAGCAGGACCTTGGGGTCCGTGGCCAGGGCCCTGGCGATGGCCACCCGCTGCTTCTGTCCGCCGGAGAGCTGGGAGGGATAGGCGTCCGCTTTCTCCCGCAGGCCCACCAGGTCCAGCAGCTCCAGGGCCCGCTTTCTGGCCTGGGCAGCGGGGGTACCGCTGAGCTCCATGGGGAAGCAGACGTTTTTCAGCACCGTCCGCTGCATTAGCAGGTTGAAGCTTTGGAAGATCATAGTGACGTTCCGACGGGCCAGCCGCAGCTCTTTTTCGCTAAGGGCCGTCATATCCTTCCCGTCCACGATCACGGTGCCGGAGGTGGGACGCTCCAGCAGGTTCATGCACCGCACCAGGGTGCTCTTGCCGGCGCCGGAGAGACCGATAATTCCGAAGATCTCCCCCTTCTGGATGTCCAGGCTGATGTCCTCCAGGGCATGGACGGCGTTTTCACCCGTTCCAAAGGTCTTGTACAGGTGCTGAATTTGAATGATAGACACGGGATAACGCTCCTTTCCGGTGAATTCTGGCAATAAAAAAGTCCTTGAGACAAAAGTCTCAAGGACGACGGAATTCGCCGTGGTACCACCTTGATTCGCACGCTTCCTCACGAAAGCGGCCTTGGGGAGTGCAAACACACTCCTGCGCTGTGACGTGCGCCCACGTCGTGACCTATGCCGGGACGGCGGTCGGCCACGCAACTCCGAGACCATGTTCTCCAAGCCCTTCCAGACCTCTTCTCACCACACGAGGCTCTCTGCGCTGTATCTGCCTGGGTACTCTTCTCTTCATCGTCTTTTGCTATCAGGTTATTCAATAACTGTCTCATAGTTTATCTGATAACACCGGAAAAGTCAACAGGGAAACCTGCATAGAAATCCAGGCAAAAGACATGTGGTTCTGTGAGTTTCCACAAAGCGGCGTCGGGCGCTGTCGAAACCGGGAATTTTTTCAAGAGAAGAGGCAGTATCGGATTGCAACTGCTGGGCAAAACTGCTATCATAAAATCCACAAGACCCAGGAGGATGGAGGAACGGCGTTGAGGCGGAAGCGGGATCGGAATTTTGGCATACGCTGGCTGCGGGACCTGCTGTGCGGCGTCCTGATCGGGGCCGGCGCCATCCTGCCGGGGGTTTCCGGCGGGGTGCTGGCGGTGGTGTTCGACATCTACCGTCCCTTTATGGAGGTGCTGACCCATCCCCGGGAGGCCATCCCCAAATACTGGCGGTGGTTTCTGCCCATCGGGCTGGGGTGCGCCATCGGCTTTCTGGGCTTTGCCAAGGGCATCGCCGCGGCCATCGACGTGTCCAGCACCGTCACTACCTGGCTGTTCATCGGCCTGATCGTGGGCACGGTCCCATCTCTCTTCCGGGAGGCGGGGAAGGAGGGACGCAGCATCGGCTCTTGGGTCAGCATGGCGGTGTGCGCCGGCGCCATCTTCTTCAGCCTGTTTTACGTAGGAAAAGTGATTTGCGTCACCGTGGAACCCAATTTCTGGTGGTACAACTTCTGCGGCGCCCTTTGGGGCATGAGTCTGGTGATTCCAGGGCTGACCTCCTCCTCGGTAATGATGGCCCTGGGGCTGTACCAGCCCATGCTGGAAGGGCTGGCCCGGCTGGACTTCCTGGTGCTCTCCGCCTGCCTGCCGGGGATGGTGCTGACAATCCTGCTGCTGGCAAGGCTGGTGAGCTGGTTCTTCCGGAAGCACTACTCCATCGCTTTCCACGGGATCTTCGGCATCGTGCTGGCCTCCACATTGGTTATCATCCCCACCAGTTATGTGGGCGCGTGGGAGATTGTGCTGTCGGCGGTCTGCTGCATCGGCGGCTTTTTGCTGGCCTACTTCATGGCCCGGCTGGACCGGCGGATCCAGGAGAACGGCAGGGCCTGAAACATGAAAAAAGTCCCCTCTGTGTTCCGGCACAGGGGGGACTTTTTCATTACAGATCGAACACGCCCATGATGGCAATGCCCGCCACGATCAGCGCGATCATGGCGTAGTGCTTCCAGGAGAGCTTCTCCTTCAGGAAGATCCGGCTCCACAGCACGGAGGCCGCGCAGTAGGAGGCGATGATGGGCGCGGACATGGCCAGATGCTCCGTGTCCGCGATGGCGTAGATGTAGGCGAACTGTCCGGCGGTCTCGCAGACGGCGCCCAGATACTTGGGGGCCTCCATCTTCGGCACCAGCCGGTCCCGCTTGATGAGCACCACATAGACGAAGCACACCACGGCGGCCAGCAGGAACGTCAGCTCATAGGCCACGTTGGCGCTGGCCTCGTAGTCCTCCACGGTGCGGCTGATGATCTCCAGCACCCGGCTGTCGGCAAAGGTGCCGGCAGCGTCCAGCACGCAGTAAGCCGCAGGCATGGCCAGGGCCATGAAGCTCTTGGTGTACTTGTAGTTGCTTGCCTTCTGCCGCTCGATGCGCAGTTCGTCATCCTCCCGGGCCTCCACCACACCCAGGCCCACGGCGCCCACACACACCAGCGCCACGGCGAACAGGGCCAGGGGGGAGTATCCGGCGATGCCGTCAAAGAGGATAGCCAGCACAGCTACCAGGGCGCCGGAGGAGTTGCAGATAGGGGAGGAGATGGACAGCTCAATGTACCGCAGGCCCACATAGCCCATGGCCATAGAGAGAATGTACAGGATCGAGACGGGTAGGTATGTCAGGATGATGTCCAGATTGATGACCGTACCGCCCACAAAGACCTCGTAGGCCGCGTGAAGGCCCATGACAACGCCCACGGCCATCACCATTTTCAGGTGGCTGTACTTGTCCCGGGCATCGCGGCAGCCGATTTTGGAAAAGAGGTCGGAGCCGCTCCAGCAGAGCAGCGCGATCAGAGAGAGCCAAAACCACATATTACGTTTTTCTCCTAAATCACTGTATTCAAAGCGTTATTTACTTTCCGGCAGAGTTACCAGACCCGCCTCCACCAGCTTCTGGAGGGACATGAGGATTCCCAACTTGGCGTGGTACCAGGTGAGGCCGCCCTGGAAGTAGACGGCGTAAGGGGGGCGGATGGGCCCGTCGGCGGAGAGCTCGATGGAACTGCCCTGGACAAAAGCGCCGGCGGCCATGATGACGTCGGAGTCATAGCCCGGCATGGCCCAGGGCTCCGGGGTCACGTAGCTGTCTACCGGGGCGGCGGCCTGGATCCCCTTGCAGAAGGCCACCATGGCCTCGGCACTGCCCAGGGTCACCGCCTGGATGATGTCATGGCGGCTCTCCGTGGCGTTGGGGACGCAGGCGAAGCCCAGCTTCTCATAGATGTTGGCGGCAAAGACAGCGCCCTTCAAAGCGCCGGACACCACCGTGGGGGACAGGAACAGCCCCTGGTAGAGGGCGGGCATCAGACCCAGGTTGGCACCCACCTCTTGGCCCAGTCCCGGGGCGGAGAGCCGGTAGGCACACCGGTCCACACACTCCTTGGTGCCGCAGATGTAGCCGCCGATGGGGGCAAGTCCTCCGCCGGGGTTCTTGATGAGGCTGCCTACCACCATGTCGGCCCCCAGGTCCGAGGGCTCGATGGTCTCCACGAACTCGCCGTAGCAGTTGTCCACCATGATTTTCACGTCCGGCTTGATCCCCTTGCAGAAGGCGATCAGTTCCCCGATCTGCCGGACCGAGAAGGAGGGGCGGGTGGCGTACCCCTTAGACCGCTGGATGGTGATGAGCTTGGTGCGGCCGTTGATCTTCTCCCGGATGGCGTCGTAGTCGAAGGTTCCGTCGGGCTTCAGGTCCGCCTGGGCATAGGTGACGCCATACTCCTTCAGGGAGCATTTGCTCTCCCGGATGCCGATGACCTCCTCCAGGGTGTCATAGGGGGCTCCCACCGGGGACAGCAACTCGTCCCCCGGCAGCAGGTTGGCGGAGAGGGCCACTGCCAGGGCATGGGTGCCGCAGGTGATCTGGGGACGGACCAGAGCCGCCTCCGTGTGGAACACATCGGCGTACACTCGCTCCAGGTTGTCCCGGCCGTCGTCGTTGTAGCCGTAGCCGGTGGTGGCGGCAAAGTGGGTGGCGTTTACCCGGTTTTTCTGCATGGCGGCCAGGACCTTGCCTTGGTTGTACTCTGCCGTCTGATCAATGACGTCGAACCGGGGCCGCAAGTCCCGGAGCACCGCCTCGCCGCATTCATAGACCGCCCGGCTGACGCCGAGCTGTTCATACATGGTCACAATTTCCATGGTCTTCCTCCGTTGTTCCCAAAATTTCATCTGCCAGGTCGCTGAGGACCTGGGGCTTTGTCACCACCAGGCCGCTGACCTCATTGCCCAAAATCAGCAGGGTGTCTCCGGGAGAGATGCCAAAGAACCGGCGGGCCTCCTGCGGGATGACGATCTGTCCCCGGTCGCCCACTTTGGCAGTGCCAAAGACCCGGTTTTTGGACATGCCCAGCATGTGTTTGCCTCCAGGCATGGAGCTACCTCCTTGAAATCATACTTTTCACACAAGTGTGAATCATAGCACAACCGGAAGAACTTGGCAAGAGGAAATTTTTCAAAACGGAAAATGGTGCAAAATGCTTTGGAGTGTGTTATCATACCTCCAAAGATCAAAATGAGGAGGAGCACCTATGAATTGGCGGACGGTGGACATGTCCCGGGAGTCCCGGCGGGACCAATTTGCGTATTTTCAGACCCTGTCCAACCCCTATGTGGGGGTGACGGTGCAGGTGGATGTGACGGAGCTGGCAGTCTGGTGCCGGGAGAGAGGAACGAGCTTCTTTCTGGCGGTGCTGTACGCTGCGGTCCGAGCGGCCAACGGCGTGCCGGAGCTGCGGCGGCGCATCCGGGGCGATCAGGTGGTGGAGTACGACCGCTGCCCCTCCTCCCATACGGTGGCTCTGCCGGACGGGACCTACTGCTACTGCAGCCTGGAGGTGGACCGGCCCTTCCGGGAGTTCCTGCCCTACGCGGCGGCGGAGCAGGAGCGGGTGAAGGCGGCGCCCACCCTGGAGGACGGAGAGGACGGGGAGAGCCTGTTCTTTGTCTCCTGTGTCCCGTGGCTGTCCTACACGGCCCTGACCCAGCCAACCCCAACGCCGGCGGACAGCAATCCCCGCATCACCTGGGGCCGCTGGCACCGACAGGAGGGCCGGACTCTGCTGCCTATGACGCTGCTGGCCAACCATGCTTTGGTGGACGGCATCCACATCGCCCGGTTCTATGAGAATCTGGACCGGGAGCTGGCCGCCCTCTGCGGCGGGGAGAAAACAGAGTACTGAATCAGGAAAGGAGAGAGCGGCAGGTGAGGCGCTGCATTGTGGTGGCCGGGATCGCATGAATCAAATTTGAAAGGAGAATTTCCTCATGCAGATTCCGGCGAATACCATCTATCCCCGCACAGGCGACCGGGAGACCGTCTATCTGAATGCAGTGGTGTCAGACCCCAATATTTCTGTGGGGGATTACACGATCTACAACGATTTCCTCCGGGACCCCACGGAATTCGTGCGCAACAATGTGCTCTATCACTACCCCATCAACGGCGACCGGCTGGTGATCGGAAAATTCTGCTCCATCGCCTGCGGCGCGAAATTCCTGTTCACCAGCGCCAACCACACGCTGAAGTCCCTGTCCACCTATCCCTTTCCCATCTTCTACGAGGCGTGGGACACGTCTGTCTCGGAGATCACGGAGACCTGGGACAACCGGGGGGACATTGTCATCGGCAGCGATGTCTGGATCGGCTATGAGGCCGTCATCCTCTCCGGCGTGCGGATCGGTGACGGCGCCATCGTGGCCGCCCGGGCGGTGGTGGCTGGGGACGTGGAGCCCTACACCATCGTAGGCGGCGTACCGGCGAAGCCCATCCGGAAGCGGTTCACACCGGAGACCATCCACCGTCTGGAGCGGCTCCGGTGGTGGGACTGGCCACGGGAGAAGCTCCAGCTGCTGCTGCCCCTGCTCCGCCGGGGTGACCTCACGGCACTGGAGCGGGCCGCGGAGAAATTCTAATCCACACAAAAACCGGGCGGCACACAACTGTGCCGCCCGGTTGGATATTTACTCTTAAAACTTACACCTGGATACCGCCCACAAAATAGGTATTGTAGTACCCGCTGGTCAGGCTGCTGACGATGACACCGCCGCTGCGGGAAGAGGAGGAGTGGATGAACTGCCCATCTCCCGTGTAGATACCGGCATGGGAACATGCCTTGCCGGCGTTGCGGCTGGGATCGTTGAAGAACACCAGATCGCCGGGCTGCAGCTCGGAGATAGAGTATACCCGGGTGCCCAGGCCACTCTGCCACTGGCTGGTGGCGGAGTGGGGCAGGGAGTAGCCGTGCTGGCTGTACACGTACATGGTGAAGCCGGAGCAGTCAAAGCCGCGGGGAGAGGCGCCGCCGTACACATAACCCGTGCCCAGGTACTGCTTGGCGGTGGCCGCGATGTCGCTGTTGGAGGAGGAAGACTCCGTCAGGTCCAGGAAGTCGCTGCGGATGTAACCCTCGGTGCCGTACTCACAGGTGACGTCGTACCAGCCGTCCACCAAGCCGTTGACCGTGACGATGGCGTCCTCCTCAATGGTGGCCAGCACAGAGCTGTCGGTAGAGGCGTCGGAGCGGACGTTCACGCCGTCGGAATTGACGCGGCCGTATGTAGTGAAGACATTGTCCTGATCTACGTTCAGGTAGTCAGCAGACACATAGCCGGTGCTGCCGTTGTAGGCGATCTTGTACCAGCCGTCCACGGAGTCATCCAAGATCGCCACCGCCACACTCTTGTCCAGCGTGGTGACCACGGAGGCGGAGGTAGAGGGCTCGGCCCGCAGCCGCAGGGAAGAACCTGTGGTGCAGCCGGCGCCGGTGGCGATGTCCGCTGCCAGGGCGGTGGCCGCCAGCAGCATTGCGGTGAGAACGGAGAGGAACAGGACCTTGCCTGCTCTGCCTGCGAAGTGCGTCATAGGTGTACGTTCCTTTCGTCAGTCTTTTGTAGCGCGGGGAAAAGGTCCTGTTTCTTACAGCTTGCCAGCAAGAGCACGATCCAGCCAGACGGTGGCGATGTCCATCGCCGCGTAGAGGCTGTCCTTCTCGCTCTTCTTGACCACACGGTCCCGGGACTTCAGCTCCGGGTCCGTCAGCTGCAGCTGGATGGAGACCTTGGTGGCCACCTCCATGTCCTGCTCCTTCTTGGTGTTGAGGATCTGCATCATGATGATATATTTCTCAGCCATCGTGCCGTAGTAGATCAGATTGTCCACCCGGCGAAGGGGATGGCCCTTGTATGTCAAACCTTCTGCCTTCTTGGACTTGCTCTCTGCCATGGAAACACTCCTTCAAAAGTTGTAACCGAATTGTAACAGATTTTATCCGCTTTGTCAACGTTTGGTCACAAGAAATTACAGCCAATTCCTGGGAAGAGACCTGCCTTCGGCCCCTGGACGCAAAAAATCCCGCAGGGAAGGTCGCCGCGCCATTCGCACGGATGCCCTCTCTGCGGGGGAATGCAGAAGGAAAACGGTTACTGCCCCAAATATCTGCGGACCAGCACCTGCAGCAGCTCGTCCCGGTCGATCTTGCGGATCAGGGTCCGGGCATTGTTGTGATTGGTGATGTAGGTGGGGTCCTCGGAGAGAATATAACCCACGATCTGGTTGATGGGGTTATAGCCCTTTTCCTCCAATGCCCGATAGACGGTCGAGAGAATCTGATGGATCTCTGCGTCCTTCTCCGTGGCAATATTGAATTTCCTGGTAAAATCGTCCATACAGACACCACCTTTCCCGAAGGGAGCACCACTTCATAATACAAAACTAGTATACTCGTTTTTTGAAAAACTGTAAAGCGTTTTCCGCATGAAATTTGAAAAAATACGCCCCGTAATCGCTGGGAGGGCGCTGGACCGAAAGAACAGGGGGGTCCAGTGCAGCAGAACGGCCTTCGGCCCGCCTCACAGCGCCTCCGGGAGCGGCGTCTGCATCGGCGCTGCTGGGGGATTGGATTTGAGCCGGGCGGAACGCATCCGCCCGGCTCAAGGTTTCTGTCTGCACAATAGCACCTGGACGCGACGGCACACAAGCCCGCTGTGCAGTCCGCAGGCGGCCGCATATTACCGCAGGACGGCGTTCAGCTCTGCCTTCAGTGTCTCCAGGATGCTCTTCACATCCTCATCGGCCTCCTGAGCGGTGAGGCTGCGGTCGTCGGAGCGGAGCGTCAGGTTGAAGGCCACGCTCTTCTTGCCCTCCGGGATGCCGGAGCCGGTGTAGATGTCGAACAGGGACACATCCTTCAGCAGCCCCTTGGCGCCCCGGCGGATGCAGTCCTCCAGCGCTCCCACGGTGACGGCCCTGTCGCACACCACGGCGATGTCCCGGGTGACGGCGGGGAACTTGGGCAGGGGGACATATTCCGGGTCGGCCCCCTTGGCATTCTCCAGCTCGTCCATGGCCAGCTCTGCGCAGTAGAATTCCGCGTCTACGCCATAGTTCTTGGCCACCAGGGGATGGATCTGGCCGAACCAGCCCAGGCAGTCACTGCCGCTCCACACCTCGGCGAAGCGGCCGGGGTGGTAGGAGAGCTCCTCCGGCAGGCCGCTGCCGATGCGGAAGGTCACATCCTTCACCCGCAGTTCCTGGAGGATCGCCTCGATGGCGCCCTTCATAGCGTAGAAGTCCATGTCGCCGCCGTAGGCGCCCAGGGTCAGTGTCTTGGACTCGATGGCCAGGCCGTCCTCGCCGCCGGGCAGGTACGTCCGGCCCACCTCATAGAGCTTCACGTCCTGATTGCGGTAGTTGGAGTTCCGGGTCAGGATCTCCAGCATGGAGGGCAGGGTGGTGGTCCGCATGATGGAGGTATCCTCCCCCAGGGGGTTCAGGATCTTGAAGGAGTTCCGCCGCTGGTAATCTTCCGGCCAGCGGATCTTGTCGTACTGGGCCGGGGAGATGAAGGAGTAGGTGATGATCTCATCGTACCCGAAGGCCCGGCACACGCTGGACACCCGGCGCTCCAGGATCTCGGCGGCGCCATAGCCGCCCAGGGTGGTCTGGCCCCGCATCAGGGTGGTGGGGATGTTGTTGTAGCCGTAGAACCGGGCCACTTCCTCCGCCAGATCGGCGATGCCCTCCACGTCGCCCCGCCAGGAGGGGATGGTCACGTCGGCAGGGCCGCCGGGGCAGCTGTCGTCCGCTGTGCGGATGTCCACCCGGGCCAGATACCGGTACTGCTCCGCTGCGGGGATGTCGGTGCCCAGCAGCGCGTTCACCCGCTCCGGGTCCATGCGGATGGTGTGGGGCTGGGGCACGTAGTTGAGGATGTCGATGACGCCGTCCACTACCTCTCCGGCGCCCAGCAGCTCCACCAGCTCGCAGGCCCGCTGGACGGCGGGCAGGGTATTCAGGGGATCCAGACCCTTCTCGAACTTGGCGGAGGCCTCGGTCCGCATCCCCAGGGACAGAGCGCCCTTGCGGATGCAGGTGCCGTCGAAGCAGGCGGACTCGAACACCACGTCGGTGGTGTCCGCCACGATCTCGGAGTTCAATCCGCCCATGATGCCCGCCAGGCCCACGGCCCGGTGCTCGTCGGCGATGACCAGGTGGTTGGCGGTGAGCTTGCGCACGTTGCCGTCCAGGGTGGTCAGTTCCTCGCCCTCCTCGGCCCGGCGGACGATGATGTGGCCGCCCTTCACATAGCGGTAGTCAAAGGCGTGCATGGGCTGGCCGTACTCCAGCATCACATAGTTGGTGATGTCCACGATGTTGTTGATGGGACGGACGCCCATGCTCCGCAGCCGCTCCCGCATCCACTTGGGGGAGGGGGCGATCTTCACGTTCCGCACCATCCGGGCGGTGTACCGGGGCACCAGATCGGCGGCAGGGGTCTCGATGTCCAGCAGGTCCGTCAGCACGCCGTCGGCGCCGCCCTGTACCTCCGGTTCGTGGAGAGTCAGGGGCTGCTGGTAGGTGGCGGCCACCTCCCGGGCCAGACCGATGACGCTGAGGCAGTCGGGGCGGTTGGGGGTGATCTCGAACTCCACCACATGGTCATCCGCGCCGATAATGGGCTTGATGTCATCGCCGTTCTGGATCCCTTCCTCGTGGAGGACGAAGATGCCGTCGGGGATGCAGTGGGGGAACTCCTTCTGGTCGGCGTGGAGATCCTCCAGGGTGCAGATGGTGCCTGTCTTGGTGTTGTAGGCCACCAGGTCCCCCTCGTGGAGGTTGGGGCAGATGGTGTCCGGCACAGCGGTGGAGCCGCCCAGGTCCAGACAGGTGTGGAAGGTGTAGTCCGGCTGGCTGGCGCACTCCAGGATCTTGCCGCACACCACCGGCCCGAACACCTTGTCACCGGGCTGGATGTCGGCGGGGATGGAGGGCTTGTCCTTGTCCAGGGGGTGGTAGTCGTTCAGGATGGCGGCGGGGACGATAGCGGCGTAGGGGAAGTCCCGCTCATCCAGACCCAGCTCATAGAGGCCGCACATCATGCCGTTGGACTCCACGCCCCGCAGCTTGCCCTTCTCGATCTTCTTGCCGCCGGGGAGGGTGGAGTGGTCCAGGGCCACGGGCACCATATCGCCGGGGTGGATGTTCCAGGCGCCGGTGACAATCTGGATGGGCGCGCTCTGGCCCACATCCAGCTGGCAGATCCACATGTGGTCGGAATCCGGGTGGCGCTCCATGGTGAGGATGGTGCCCACCACGATATTGGAGATCTCGGCTCCCCGGTCCTCGGTGGTCTCCACCTTGGAGCCGGAGAGGGTCATGGCCTCGGCAAAGTCTTTATCGTTGGCGTCGACGTGCACAAACTCGTCCAGCCACTTTCTGCTCAGTAACATATCTTCTATAACTCCTTTATATCGGAATGCGGGAGTGCCCCGCAAAAGCCTCGCAGAGTTTCACGCCGCCGGCGTGAAAAAATATCCAGTCATTTTCGGAAGGACACGTGCCTGCCGAAAATTCCCTGACTCAGCCGCCTTGGGCGGCGTTCACCAGTGACCGATGTCACTGGTGAGGGGGAATCTAAAGGGGGGACGAGGTCCCCTCTTTAAGAACTAGAACTGTTCCAGGAATCGCACGTCGTTCTCAAAGATCAGCCGCAGGTCGGCGATCTTGAACCGCCGCATGGCGGTGCGCTCCAGGCCGATGCCGAAGGCCCAGCCGGAGTATACCTCCGGGTCGATGCCGGACATCTTCAGCACCTTGGGGTGGATCATGCCGGCGCCCAGCAGCTCGATCCAGCCCTCGCCCTTGCAGGTGGGGCAGCCCACGCCGCCGCACTTGTGGCACTGGACATCCATCTCGCAGGAGGGTTCCGTGAAGGGGAAGTGATGGGGGCGGAACCGGGTTTTGGTGCCCTTGCCGTACAGCATCTCCACCACCGTGTTCAGGGTGCCCTTCAGATCCGCCATGGTGACGCCCTTGTCGATGACCATGCCCTCCACCTGATGGAACATGGGGGAGTGGGTGGCGTCCACCTCATCTTTCCGGTACACCCGGCCGGGGGCGATGATGCGGATGGGCAGCTCCATGGTCTCCATGGCCCGGACCTGCATGGGGCTGGTCTGGCTGCGGAGCATCACCCGGCTGCCGGCGTCAAAATAGAAGGTGTCCGACCAGTCCCGGGAGGGGTGGCCCTCGCCGGCGTTCAGCTTGTCGAAGTTATAGGTGGCCAGCTCCACCTCCGGGCCGTCCAGGACCGTGAAGCCCATGGAGATGAAGATCTCCTTGATCTCATCCAGCGCGGTGTACATGGGGTGCTTGTGGCCCAGCTTGTGGGCCTTGCCGGGGACGGTGATGTCCAGCGCCTCGGCCTCCAGCCGCTCCTCCAGGGCCTTTTCCGCCAGGACGGCGGACTGCTGCTCGATGGCGGACTCCACATCTGCCCGGACGGCGTTGGCCAGCTGGCCCATGACGGGCCGCTCCTCGGCGGAGAGCTTGCCCATCTGCTTCAGAACGGCGGTCAGTTCTCCCTTTTTGCCCAGGTACTGGACCCGGAGGGCCTCCAGCTCTCCGGTGTTCCCGGCGGCGCCGATGGCTGCCAGCGCGCCGGCGCGAATGGCTTCCAGTTGTTCCTTCATTGTCCATGCTCCTTATATTATAATGTTGCATACGCAGTGCTCTTGGGATGGAAGGCATCAAAAAAACGCCTCTCATCCCATCCCTGGGACGAAAGGCGAATCCTTCCGCGGTACCACCCGGATTCACGCCGCCTGCGGCGCGCACTCGTGGCCCTGATAACGGAGGGCGAACCGGCCGTGTCTCCACGGCGGCTCCCGGGCGAACCAAATCGGGCGTCCGCAGGTCGGCTTGCAGCCGGTGACCGACCCTCTCTCGGCGGCGTCTCCAATTATTTTCCCGTTCATCGCTGATAACAATTAACACTTATAGCACAGAAAAACCGAAAATGCAAGCCCCAATCCGCCGGAATTCGGGGGATTGGGGCCTGTGGGAATTGGCGAATTGTCCGGAGAACAGGGAAGAAGCTGTCAGCCCAACAGACGGCCATCCATCAGATCCTCCACCTGGATGGCGGTAACCACGCCGTCCGTGATATAAAAGGCGATGTGCTTGCAATACGCCAGACCGCCGGGCTCATAGACATAGCAGGCATCATAGGTGTCAGACTGAAAGCCCGCCAGCTCTACTACGTGAGAGTATATCTCTTCCAGATGGGCGAGGCTGTATCCGCAGTAAAGGCCCCGGGGCGTGCAGAGCGTTCCACCGGACTGGTCATAGTGGGTGGAGGTGGAGAGGCGGAACAGGTATTCTGTGCTATCGTCAGGACTGACGGAGTAGGCCAGCCGCAGATTGCCGCAGTCCACCTCATATACCGTACCGTAGGTGTCGCCGGGACCGGTATAGGTCACGGTGCCCTCCAGTTCGTATCCCCAGGGAAAGGTGCCCTCCTGGACACCCAGGGTCAGCAGCCGCTTCTCACCGGGGACGATCAGGGCAAACTCCGTCTCAATGGGACTCTCCTCTGTAACAGAGGACTCGTAGGCAGCCCGGATTTTGTCCAGCACCGCCTGTTCCGCCTCCGTCTCCGGGTGCAGAGCGTCCAGGAGTGCCTCAAAGTCCGCCCGGTCCTCCCGGTAGAACCTCCCAGCGGCAGTGTATCCTGGACCGGCCACAATGACGTCGATATTCGGGTGGGGCGGTCCCTGTTTCTCCCGGTAGGGGGAGCTGTCCAACAAAGCCAGGACATGCAGGATGTCCTCCGGCCGCTCCAGAAAGCGGCGGGCCAACAGATCGAAGGGAGCCTCTGCATAGGCGCCGTCGGCGTAGATCAAATAGCACGCCAGCTTCCAGTCCGAGTAGTCCTGATAGGCGCTGGTGACCTCAAAGTCCTGATAGTAATTGATGGTATAGACTGTATCTGCCTCCAGGTCTAGGCCGTCCGAGGGACAAAAACCGGTGAATTTCCAGCCGTCCGGTGTATGCGCATAGTCCAGTACGGTGGTGGAGTACCCGGTGGTAGCCACCGTGTGGAAATACCCGTCTCCCTGTAGTTCCCGGCCCTCGAAATCCGCCCAAAAGGTCACCGTCACGGTCCAGTGGTCTTCATCCACCTGCTCCGCCGCCACGGTCTTGTCCAGCAGGTACAGGTTGCTCCCTCGGCCCCCGTCGGTGGCGTAGAGAACGCCGTCGAAGTCCTTGTAGTGATCCGGGGACAGGGCGAAGAGGTTGTCCACAATCTCCGGGGAGAAGTAGGACTCCGCCGTCTCCCGCAGGTCTGCCAGGGACGTGATCGTGACCGGCTGCGGCTGCCAGGAAGGCGTACTGTCCGTGGGCTCTGCCACGGTAGAAACGGGCAGGGAGAGATTCTCCGCATCCACCCGGTAGTAGGTCAGGTCTCCCTCTGTGCGGCTGTCCGCCCTGTCCAGGGGCAGCGTGGTCAGGTCAAACCAGTCGTAGACCGTTGAAGCGGCGGTATACATATTTCTAACGTCTTGTTCCTTCAAAGCGGTCTCCGGGGCCTCATCGGGCGAAACCGGAGATTCCCGCCCGCCGCAGCCGGCGAGCAGCGCGATGGTCAGGAGAAGAAGCGCCCCAAAACGCCTCATGGGCAGCGCCTCCTTTCGTTCCTTTTTGAAGCATCATATCACATTCCACCGGAGAATCCATGACGATCTGGTTACAAATGATTGCAATCCGGAGCGGGAATTCCTATAATAGGCACCAGAAAACCATGAGGAATACAGGAGGTTACGGCCATGAAGCTGACGACGGCGGCGCAGATGAAGGAGCTGGACCGGCAGGCCATTGAAGAGCGGGGCATTCCCTCCATCGACCTGATGGAGCGGGCGGCGGCAGGCGTGGCAGAGGCGGCGCTGGCGCTGCTGCCCAAGCGGCCGGGGAAATGTCGGGGGGCGGCCTTGTGCGGCGCGGGCAACAACGGCGGCGATGGAATCGCCGCAGCCCGGCTGCTGTTTTTGAAGGGGCTGAAGGTCCGGGCGTTCCTGGTAGGGGACTATGAGAAGCTGACGCCGGACGCCCTGGAGGAGACCCGCCGTCTCAGCGAGTGCGGTGTGGAGCTGGAGCGGTTCGACCCGGCGGACGAAAGCCAGCGGGCCTGGGTGTTGGGGTGCGACGTGGTGATCGACGCCCTCTTCGGCGTGGGCCTCTCCCGGCCCATCGGGGCAGGCACGCCCTTTGCCGCGGCGGTGGACTGGATGAATGAGAGCAGGGCCGCCGTGGTGGCGGCGGACATTGCCAGCGGCGTGTCGGCGGACACCGGCGCCGTGCTGGGCCGTGCGGTTCGGGCGGATCGCACTGTTACCTTCACACTGCCCAAGATCGGTCAGGCAGTGGGGGAGGGGGCCGCCCTCTCCGGGAACGTGGAGGTCCGGGACATCGGCATCCCGGCGGATCTGGTCCGGGGCCTTGTCTGCCGGGCCCAGACGGTGGAGCGGGACTTTGCCCGTGCGGCCCTGCCGCCCCGGAGGGCGGACGGCCACAAGGGAACCTTCGGCAAGGTGCTGATCGTCGGCGGCGCAGTGGGCTATACCGGTGCGCCTTATCTCACTGCCGCGGCGGCGGTGCGGACCGGGTGCGGGCTGGTGTCCCTGGGGGTGCCGGAGACCATCTGGCCGGTGGAGGCGGCCAAGTGCGTCTCTGCCATGCCATTCCCTCTGCCGGACAAACATGGGAGGCTCTCTCCCAAGGCGAAAGAGGAAATCCTGGAGCGGGCTGCCGGCTGTGACGCAGTGGCTCTGGGCCCTGGACTGGGCCGGGGAGATGGCGTCACGGAGCTGGTGCTGGATCTGCTGCAGAAAATCCAGCAGCCGATGGTGCTGGACGCCGACGGCATAAACGCCCTGGGGGGACATATAGATGTACTGGACGCCCGGCGAGACCGGATCACGGTGCTGACGCCCCACGACGGGGAGTTCGCCCGCATCGGCGGCGACCTCACCGGCAGCAACCGGCTGGGGGCCGCCCGGGCCTTTGGAGCGGCCCATGGCTGTGTCCTGGTGCTGAAGGGCCACCGGACCCTCACCGCCGCCCCGGCGGGGAACGTGCTGGTGAACACCACCGGAAATTCCGGCCTGGCCAAGGGCGGCAGCGGCGACGTGCTGACGGGGATCGTCGCCGCCCTGCTGGCCCAGGGGGCGACTGCCGTCCGGGCGGCGGCGGTCGGCGTGTGGCTCCACGGCCGGGCCGGGGACTTGGCGGCGGAGCGCCTGACGCCCTATGGTATGACGCCGGAGGACGTGGTGTCGTCACTGCCGGCGGCCATCGGGGAGATCCTATAAAAGACGGAGGTTTTTGCGGTGCGCAGATGGGCTTGCGTACCAATGATGACCCTGTGCCTGCTGCTGACGGCCTGCGGCGGCACAGGCGGAGAGGCGGGGGATGCGGCGGATGCCCGGATGCCCTATCGGAACATGGCGGGCTGCGTCATGGAGGCGGAGGTCTCCTGCACGCAGGACGGCGCGGCCTGGGAGGCCACGCTCCAGTGCGACTACGTGCCGGAGGGGGAGACCACTGTGGAGGTCCTGGCACCGGAGACCATCGCGGGCGTGAAGGCAGTGCTCTCCGATGGGGAAGTGGAACTGGTGTACGAGGACCAGTGCCTGAACGCCGGGAACCTCAGCAGCCAGGAGGTGAGCCCCATGGCCTGCCTGCCCCAGCTGATGAGCGCCCTGCGGGACGGGTGGCTGCTGGAGGAGAGCGAGGAGGACTGGCAGGAGACGTCCTGCTTCCGTCTGACGGTGGACCAGACCGGAGAGCAGAATGGGAAGATCCTCTCCACCCTCTGGCTGCGGCAGGAGGACGGTACGCCCCTCCGAGGGGAGATCGCCGTGGATGGGGAAATCATTTTGACGGCAGACTTTACGAGCTTTTCCTTTTATGATACAATAGAAAACCAGGAATGACTTCGGCGGGAGGGTTCCTCCCGCCGCTTCCATAGACTGACGGAGAAGGTGACCGACACATGGAGGAACCGATTCTGAGACGGACCTGGGCGGAGATCGACCTGGACGCCCTGGCCCACAACTATCAGCAGGCCCGCAGAAAGATCGGGCCCAACGTGAAGTATTTGGGTGTGGTGAAGGCGGACGCCTACGGCCACGGGGCCATTCAGGTGTCCCGCAAGCTGGAGCAGCTGGGGGCGGACTATCTGGCGGTGTCCAGCCTGGACGAGGCGAAAGAACTCCGCCGGGCCGGCATTCAGGCGCCCATTCTGATCCTGGGCCACACGCCCCCGGCCATGGTGCCCCAGCTGATCGAGTACCGCATCACCCAGGCGGTGTCCGCCCTGGCCAAGGCGGAGGCGTACAGCGCCGCAGCCGTGGAGAGCGGCGGCACACTGAAGGTCCACATCAAGGTGGACACCGGCATGTCCCGGCTGGGTTTCCTGGTGCGGGAGGGGCACTTTGACACAGGCGTGGAATCCATCGCCGCCGCCTGCGCCCTGCCGGGACTGGAGGCGGAAGGCATCTTCACCCACTTCGCCGTCTCCGACGAGGATGACAGAGACAGTGAGGCCTATACGAGAGCGCAGTTCGACGTGTTCACCCGTGTGCTGGATGCATTGGCTGCAGGGGGCAGAACCTTTGCCATCCGCCACTGCGCCAACAGCGGCGCTCTGGCCCGCTATCCGGAGATGTATCTCGACATGGTGCGGCCGGGCATCGCCCTGTACGGTGTGGGCGCCGACGCGCAGCGGCTGGACCTGCGGCCGGTGATGAGCCTGAAGTCCAGCGTCTCCACCATCAAGACCTTTGATCCGGGCACGGACGTCAGCTACGGTCGGACGTTCCGCACCCAGGGAAGGACCCGGATCGGGGTGCTGCCCATCGGCTATGCGGACGGTTTCTTCCGGGGCCTCTCCAACCGGATGTCGGTGGTGACAGCCCAGGGCCCAGCCCCTCAGCGGGGCCGGCTCTGTCTGGCCCTGTCCATGATCGAG
>NZ_CAKVVF010000033.1:23330-23819 GCF_934833455.1 Oscillibacter sp. KLE 1728 | reverse complement strand
TTCGTATACTCTGTGGAGGACGGCAGTCCGGCGGCTGCGGCGGGCCTGCAGTTGGGCGACGTTATCACCGCCATCGACGGCACGGAGATCACCTCCCTGGAGGACCTGACCGCCGCCAAGAAGGGCTATGCGGCCGGCGATACCTCCACACTGACCGTCTACCGCCAGGGTGAGACCATCACTCTGGAGCTGACCTGGGGCGCCGTGTCTGCCGATCAGCAGTCCGCTGTGCAGGGCCAGACGGAGCAGGATCAGAACACCCAGAACGGCGGCGGGTACACCAATCCTTACGACCTCTTCGAGTACTTCTTCGGCTGATGGCGGGAGACTCCCGCAGCCAGAAATAACTCTGCGGCCCGGTGGCGGCTCTGCGGCAGATGCTGCGGAAGGGCTAAAAGCCGCCGGATGCGGCGGGCGGCGGAGATGTCAGTTAGTACGAAATGGGCGCACCGGGGAACCGCGGTGCGCCGTTCCAGGATGGAAGCGGGG
>NZ_CAKVVF010000033.1:18888-23320 GCF_934833455.1 Oscillibacter sp. KLE 1728 | reverse complement strand
CCCCGCTTCCGCACTGAATAAAAATGAAGGGAGAGATGGAAAGCAGAATCATTTGGAGGCAGGCTCCTCCTCTTTGGCAGACTGCTTGTTTTTGTGGGCCTTGATGGAGCTGTTGATGCAGCCCAGCGCCAAGACAGCAACGATTGCGAGCATCACATAGCCGCCGACTTCCATGAGAGGACACCTCCTTCCCGATTCGGATTCGAGGATTTATTTACGAAAAGTTGTCATGAATATAAAAATATTAACGGATTCTTAACGACCTCTTAACGATATCTTAGCGCCAATGAGCCAAAAAAGCAAGCCCCTTTTCGGAAAAATTTTTTGCGCTTTCCGAAAGGGGCTCAGTCCAGAAAATATCCCAGGGAGGCAAAGACCTCAGACAGCCGCTGGGGGGCCAGAATCTCGATCCTGCGGTAAGACTGGCGGAGGATGCCGGCCTCCCGAAACTGTTTGAGGATGCGGGTGACGGAGACACGGCTCATACCGGTGATGGCCGCGATCTGCTCGTGGGTGTACGGAATGGAGGGACCGGAGCTGGCGCAGCAGGTGTGCAGGAAATAGGCCACCCGCTTGTCATCCTCCAGAAAGTGGGAACAGCAGATATAGTCGGACAGCATGGTGATCCGCCGCACAAAATGGGCCATCAGGTCCTGGGGAGGATAGCCGTGCTCCTGCCACAGCTTCCAAAAGCGGTCTGCCGCCAGCAGATAGACCTCCGCCGGAGAGATGGCGGACACGCTGACCATGACCTTGGCGTGATACACCAGGGCGCTGCTGCCGAACAGATTGCCGGGTCCCAGGTAAAAGAGGGAGATCTCATCTCCGCTGGGACCGAGGCAGAAGGTGCGGAGCTGCCCCTTGACCAGAAAGCCTGCCTGTGCGGACAGCGCACCCTTTTCCAGCAGGACCTCGCCGCTGCGGTACTGGCGTCTGACGCCGTATTTGACAAAAAGCTCCCCCACGTGGGGGCTGATCTGGATGTCGCCGGACACGGGGCATCCCGCCTCCTTTCCTGAGAGGATTCCATATCAACATCAACAAAAATAGTAGCAGATTTTCTCCCATTCCACAAGATGCATTTGTATCACCTGTTACAATCTGGCCGCCGGCTCTCCCTTTACAATAAGCATATCCCGACTGAGCGGCCCGGTCAGAATGCCGCGCGGCGCGGATCAAAAAGGAGGAGCTGACAATGAAGGATACCATGTGCGGCCTTGTCAAGGAGGTCAACGCCCCGTCCGGCCTGGTCTATCACACTGACCTGCCGATCCCGGAGATCAATGACGATGAAGTCCTCATCAAGGTCCACTGCTCGGCCATCTGCGGCACGGATCTGCACATCATGGAATGGGACGAGTGGTCCCAGAAGCGGATCAAGGCCCCCGTTACCGTGGGCCATGAGACAGCCGGCGAGATCGTGGCGGTGGGAAAAAACGTCACGGAGCGCAAGGTGGGCGACCGGGTGTCCTGCGAGTCCCATATTCCCTGCGGCGAGTGCTATTTCTGCAAGAACGGGATGCCACACATCTGCAAGAACGTGAAGCTGTTCGGCTGCACCCAGAACGGAGCCTTCGCCGAATACGCCAAGATCCGCTGGGACTGCACGTTCCTGTTGGAGGATGACGTCACCGACGAGGCGGCCTGCATGTTCGAGCCCATGGGCGCTGGGATTCACGGCGTGGAGGCGGCGGAGGTCAACGGAAAGACCGTGCTGGTCAGCGGCTGCGGCCCCATCGGTCTGACAGCCATCAGCGCCAGCAAGACCTTCGGCGCTGTCAAGGTCATCGCCTGCGACCTGATCGATGAGAAGCTGGAGGTGGCCAAGAAGATGGGCGCCGACGCGGTGCTCAACAGCGCCAAGTGCGACCTGCCGGCGGAGGTCAGGACTCTGACCGGCGGCGTGGGCGTGGACGCGGCCATCGACATCACCGGCGCGGAGCCCGCCCTCAACAGCGCCCTCAAGTGCCTGCGGGCTGCGGGCCGTCTGGTGTGCGTGGGACTGCCCACCAAGCCCATCACCTTCCACGACATGACCGACGACCTGGTCTATCGGGAGGTCCAGCTGACCGGCGTCTCCGGACGGAAGATCTGGGAGACCTGGGAGGACTTCGCCAAGGTTATGAAGGGACCCTATTTCAAGCTGGATCAGGTGATCGGCGGCCGCTTCCCCATGAAGGACTTTGAGGCCGCTCTGGCGCAGATCCACAGCGGCGTGCCCGGCAAGATGATCCTGTATCCCTGATCCCGCCCCGCAGAACAGGCAGGAGGGGACTGTGCCCATTCTGCGGCGGACCCTGACCCGGCCCGGAGATGCTGAACGATCCTGAAACACCCCCGCCGCATCGCGGCGGGGGTGTTTTGCGTCAGTCCGGCAGATGGAAGATATCCTCCACAGGGGTTTTCAGCAGCCGGGCCAGCCGCATGGCCAGCCCCAGGGTGGGATCGTACTTGTTGTTCTCAATGGCGTTGATGGTTTGGCGGGTGACGCCCAGCTCCCGTGCCAGGTCCTCCTGCCGGAGCCCCGCCGCCTTCCGCAGCTCCCGAATCCGGTTTTCCATAGCTCACAGCCCCGCGCACCGCAGCAGCAGGCCGAAGGCCAGCAGGAAGACTACCAGCAGCGGGACATACAGCAGGAAGCTCCTGGCGCCGTCCCGGTCCCCGGCGCGCCATCTCCCCACCTGCAGGGCCAGAAAATACAGGAGATTCTGAAAGATCAACAGGTACATGGGCGCGGTGAAACGGCCGGTGTGGACGCAGTCCCAGATCCCCCATATAAACAGGGCCATCACCGTGAAGAACCAGGCCACCCGGATGGCGTTCAGGGAGAGGTGGAGTTCCATCTCATCCATGTTCCGAAAGAATTTCATAGAACTGCCTCCTTGCTTTGAATTGTCAAGTTCTTTTGACATTTTTAGAATAGTACGGCAGATGCGAAATGTCAATAGTGTTTTACATTTTCGCAAAGAGGATAGAAAAACGTCGGGGAACGCAGGCTGACCCTTGCGCTTTTGGGCCTGAAATGGTACAATAATTGTCCGAAAATATCAGCAAGGGAGCGCTGCTTTTATGAAATTAGGAATCGTGGGTCTGCCCAATGTGGGCAAATCGACCCTGTTCAACGCCATCACCAACGCCGGCGCCGAGAGCGCCAACTATCCGTTCTGCACCATCGACCCCAACGTGGGCATGGTGGCGGTGCCGGATGAGCGGCTGGACAAGCTGGCGGAGATGTATCAGCCAGATAAGAAGACCCCGGCGGTCATCGAGTTCGTGGACATCGCCGGACTGGTGAAGGGCGCCAGCAAGGGCGAGGGCCTGGGCAACAAGTTCCTGGCCAACATCCGGGAGACCGACGCCATCGTCCACGTGGTCCGCTGCTTTGACGACGAGAACGTCATTCACGTGGAGGGCAGCACGGACCCCAGGCGGGACATCGACATCATCAACATGGAGCTGGTGATGGCGGACCTGGAGATGGTCCAGCGCCGGGTGGAGAAGGCCACGAAAGCCCTGAAGGGCGACAAGAAGTTCCAGCATGAGGTGGACGTGTTCACCGCACTGCAGAAGCATCTGGACGGGGGCAATCTGGCCCGGACCTTTGCCTGTGACGAGGACGACGCGGCCCTGATCGCCACCAGTGACCTGCTGACCCTGAAGCCTGTGATCTACGCCGCCAACACCGACGAAGCGGGCTTCGCCGATCTGGAGCATAATCAGTACTACCAGCAGGTGAAGGCCATTGCCGACGCAGAGGGCAGCCAGGTGCTGCCCATCTGCGCCAAGATGGAGCAGGACATCGCCGAGCTGGAGGGCGAGGAGAAGCTGATGTTTCTGGAGGAGCTGGGAGTGGAGGAGTCCGGCCTGGACCGGCTCATCAAGTGCTCCTACGCTCTGCTGGGCCTGATCTCCTTCCTGACCTACGGCAAGGACGAGTGCCGGGCCTGGACCATCAAGAAGGGCACCAAGGCCCCCCAGGCCGCCGGCAAGATCCACTCCGACATCGAGCGGGGCTTCATCCGGGCGGAGGTCATCGCCTATGAGGACATGATCGCCTGCGGCAGCGTCAACGCCGCCAAGGAGAAAGGGCTGCTCCGCAGCGAGGGCAAGGAGTATGTGGTTCAGGACGGAGACATGGTCTACTTCCGGTTCAACGTATGATGACGGAGGCGGAGAGACTGGCGGCCTATGACCGCATGTACGCCGACCTGCTGAAGGAACGGGACAAGGTCCTGGCGGACATGGACAAGCTCCGCGCCGCGGGAAGGAATCGGGGAACCACCTACCAGCAGCTGTTGGCCCAGAAGCTGACGGTTCAGAACCTGATCGGCCGGTTTGAGATCTACGGAATCAAAGAAGTGTGAGGGACAGGCAGGCGCAAACGCGCCTGCCTGTTTTGCCTGCGGAGAGGGATCTCCTGACGGCAGGCCGG
>NZ_CAKVVF010000033.1:5256-18788 GCF_934833455.1 Oscillibacter sp. KLE 1728 | reverse complement strand
CATGGGCAAAAGGGACCGGGCGTCTGGCAGGACAGCATTCCATATAGCGGGCGGCCGTCCGCTGTCCGGCAGAAAAATTCCCAGGGGGAAACATTTCGGCCCGCCCCGGCGTATATAGGGTGAAAGCGCTTTTCAAACGAGAGAAAGGAGGCATTGCATGGAAGAGGCTGAAATCCTGCTGCGCAATGCCATGGAACACCACGGCGCCGCCGTCTACCGGCTGGCCCTGTGCCGGATGCAGAGCGTCCAGGACGCAGAGGACGTGTACCAGGACGTGTTTCTCCGGCTGCTGGGCCAGGAGGCATCTGCCTGGGACGGGGAGCATCTGCGGGCCTGGCTGCTGCGGTGCACGGTGAACCGGTGCCATGACCTGCACCGCTTCCGCCTGCGGCGTCCGGTGCTGGCGCTGGCGGACCTGCCGGAGACGGCCGCGGAAGCGGACAGCGGCGCCGCAGAGCTGTGGGACGCAGTGGCCCGCCTGCCGGAAAAGCTGCGCGTCCCCATCCACCTGTATTATGCCGAGGGGTATTCCACGGAGGAGATCGCCGGGCTGCTGGACATTCCGGCGGCCACGGTCCGCACCCGGCTCCGCCGGGCCCGAAAAAGACTCAAAGACCTGCTGGGAGGAGACGACCATGAAGAAGAACGACTATCAGAATTTGATGGAGCATATCCAGCCCCCCGCCGGGCTGAATGACCGGGTGCTGTCCGCCGCCCGGCAGACGGCGGGAGCGCAGAAGGAGACGACCGGCCCCAAACATCTGGCGCCCGGAAAGCGGCGCCCGGTGCTCCGGGCGGCAGTATGCGCCGCCTGTGCACTGGCGCTGGTGGTAGGTTCTGTAACGCTGGGGCCCATTGGCGGCGGAGAGCCCGGAGAGAGCGGCGCGCCGGTAACAGCCCTGCCCAGCTTCTCCTTCGGCCTGACGGCTTATGCCGCTGACACGGGGGAGCGTTACGAGGCGAACGCCAACGGGGGGCTGGCCTTCAGCACAGCCGGTCAAGTCTCCTGGTCTGCCGAGGGCGGCCACTACACCGGCTGTCTGTTCCAGGTGACCGGGGAGAACATTCGAACCATTTCCCTTGCCATTGACCGAGAGGCGCTGTACCGCAGCAGAACTCTGACCAACCTCTCCAGAGAAGAGGTGCAGAACTATCTGGAGGCCGAGGCCAACGGCACGGAGTACCGGCTTTCCAGCGGCGAAGGAGTGATCCATGCCGTTTATGGCGAGGAGGAAGAGGGGCCCCTGACCATGGAGGTGGTGACGGATCTGGGCGCTGCCGTCACGGAGGGCTATGACCCGGAGGTGCGCTATGGATTCCTGATTCCGGACACCGGCGATATCGACTGGGACAGGGATCCCCGGGTGGCGAATCAGGAGAGCATCGACCGGATGGACGGCGCCCGGCTGACGGTGACGGTGACCTTCACTGACGGTTCGGAGCAGACCAAGACCTACACGCTGTCCACAGGGCGGCTGAAGGTGGAATATGACGCAAACAGCCCCGGCGGGATCCTCCTGCCCCAGCTGGCCGGTGATGAAGACCCGTGGCTCTACGGCGTCTATGCGGTGGATGAGACGGCCAGCCGTTTCCTCCAGTGGCCGGTACAGGGAGCCAACACCATCAGCCTCTCCAACCCCTATGGTACCCCCCGGTGGCAGCCGGGCGGCAAGACCTGTGAAACTCACACCGGAATCGACATTGCCGCGCCGGAGGGCGAGGCAGTCCTGGCCGCAGCGGGCGGCACTGTGGTGGAGTCCGGCTATGACGTGGAGCGAGGCAATTATGTGGTGATCGACCACGGGGACGGCCTTTCTACCCTATATGGCCAGTGCCGGGACTTTACAGTGGAGGAGGGTGACACCGTCCGGGCCGGGGAGATGATCGGTGCCGTGGGGAAGACCGGCATGGCCACAGGGGCCCATCTCCACTTTGAGGTCCGCCAAGACGGAGAGCCCCAGAACCCGGTGGCCTATTTTGACAGCGACGTGCGGGACACCCTCCGCATGGGCTGACCGGTCCTCTGTGAAAAGAACAGTGAGCGCGGCGCGGAACAAATTCCGCGCCGCGCTCGTTTTCGGCTGGGGTCAGGCCCGGGGCCTGCGGGCAGCCCGTCGGGCCTCCGCTTTTTTCTCCAGGTTGGAGACCACCAGGGCGCAGGCAGCGTCGCCCGTGATGTTCACCGTGGTGCGGCCCATGTCGAAGATGCGGTCCACGCCGATGACCAGGCCAATGCCTGCCACCGGCAGGTTCACGCTCTCCAGCACCATGGTCAGCATCACCACGCCGGAGCCGGGGACACCCGCGGTTCCGATGGAGGCCAGGGTGGCGGTGAGCACAATGGTGATCATTTGGCCCAGGGTCAGGTCCACTCCGTAGCAGGTGGCGATGAACACGGCGCACACGCCCTGGTAGATGGCGGTGCCGTCCATGTTGATGGTGGCGCCCAGGGGCAGGACGAAGCTGGCGATGTCCCGCCGGGCGCCCAGCCGCTCCGTGCACTCCAGGTTCAAAGGCAGGGTGCCCACGGAGGAGGCAGAGGAGAACGCCATGGCCATGGCCGGGAACATCCCCTTGAAGAAGGCCAGCGGACTCACGCCGCCCAGGGCCTTTACCGTGGCAGAGTAGACGATGACGGCGTGGAGGAAGTACCCGATATAGGCGCACAGCAGCACCAGGCCCAGATTGCCCAGGATCTGGGGACCGTTTTCCGCCACCACCGGCAGGATCAGGCAGAACACGCCGATGGGGGAGAGGCGCAGGATGATGTCCATGACCTTCATGCAGACCTCTGTAAGGCTGTCCACCAGCGCCGCTGCGGGCCGTCCCTTCTCTCCGGCGGCCAGGATGCCGAAGCCGAACAGCAGCGCCGCCACGATCACCTGCAGCATGGAGGCGTTGGCAAAGGGGGCGATGATGTTGGAGGGGAAGATGTCCACCAGCGTGTCCATGAAGCCGGCGGTCTCCCCGGGCTCAAAGGTGACGCCGGTGGGGTCGATGACCGTGAAGAAGCCCTTGAACAGGTTGGCCAGGAACATGGCCAGCACGATGGCCCCGGCAGTGGTGCAGGTATAATACACCAGCGTTTTGACGCCGATGGAACCCACCTTGCGGATATCGCTCATGGAGATGATGCCGGAGAGAATGGAGAAAAAGACGATGGGCACCACCACGAACTTCAGCAAGTTCAGGAAAATGGTGCCGAAGGGCTTGATATAGCTGACGGCAAAGGTGGGATTTCCCGTGAAGGCCATGCCGACCGCGATGCCTAGCCCCAGCGCCAGAAAGATTTGGAGGGAGAGAGGAATTTTTTTCTGCTTCATATACGCGCTCCTTTGCTTGGTGAACTGTTGTGCAGGGCCATTCGGCGGAAAGACCGCCCGAAATGGCCGAAAACCAATCTAGTATATCAAAAAAACTGGGACAGCACAACCCTCTTTTGCAACAGAGTGCCCATTTCCGCTGCTTAGAAACCTGATTTCAATTTCTGTTTATTTTGTCAGGAAGGCGGAGGGTATAGATACGATCCCGGCATGGATGGCAGAGATGGAGAAGAGAACCTAGCATCTCCATTGGGCGGCGTGGGAAAAGCGGCGGATCCGGGCTCGAACATTGACGGCCTGTAAAAGAGTCCCCCGGACAGAAAACGACCTCTCCCGATCCGGAGAGGCCGTTTGTTCAGTCATGGGCGTGAGGCAGGTTCCAGCGGAAGTGGGCGGAGAGGATGCGGACGGCGACCACAAGCGCACTGCCGCAGAGCATGGCGGCCATCTCTCCCGCCAGGGGCCAGAGGACCACGCAGGCCAGCGCCCCGGCCAGGGAGGCGGAGGCATAGACATGCTTGACGAAAATGTAGGGCGTGTCCCCGGCCAGCACGTCCCGCAGCACGCCGCCGCCCACGCCGGTAACCACGCCCACAAACACCAGCAGGAACAGGGTGGGGCGGGCCGCGTGTTCATAGGCGATGCGGATGCCCGCCACGGTGAAGATGCCAAGGCCTGCGGAGTCCATAATCAACAGCACCAAGTCGTAGAGCCGCTGGTCCCACATGAGGAGTCGCCGGATGCGGGGCAGAAACAGCACCAGGGAGGTCAGCAGGGCCACCACGGCGTAGATGGGATCCTGGAAGGTGCCCGGCGGCGTGATGCCCAAGAGCAGGTCCCGGATGACGCCGCCGCCCACTGCGGTGGTGAGGCCCAGGATGCAGACGCCGAAAACGTCCATGTTCTTTTTCAGGCCGGTGATGGCGCCGGAGGCGGCAAAAGCGAGCGTCCCAACCAGCTCCAGGATCAGAAACAGCTGTTCCATGGCTGTCACCGGGCGTCCTGCCGGACCATCTCCATAAAGGCGGAGGCCGCGGCGGTGGGCGTCACGTCCCGCAGGGTGCACATGTCCACGCTGCGGGCGGGAATGGTGAAGTCGGTTTTCAGCAGGCGGATGTCCCCGCTGTCCAGGGCCTTCTGCACAAACTCCAGCGTCACACCGGCCACCCCCAGGCCGATCCGGGCCAGGGATACCAGGAGGCTCCGGGAGGAGAGCTCGATTTCCGGCGTCAGGGTGATGCCGCTTTGCAGAAAGTACTGCTCCAGAAACACCCGGCTGCTGGCCTTGCGCTCCAGCAGGATCAGGGGGAACTCCGCGATCTCCTGCCGGGTATACACGTGGTCGAAGTCACAGTCGTAGCCGCTGCCCGCCACAAAGACGGAGTGGGTGGCGAAGCAGGACCAGGTATGCAGCGCGGCGGGGTCCGTGGGGGAGGAGGCGAAGGCGATGTCCACAGCGCCGGATTTCAGCATGCTCAGCACCTTGGCGCTGCGGCCGCTGACAATCTTCAGCCGGATGCCCGGGTGCTGGCGGTGGAAGGCCTCCAAATATGGCGTCAGGAAAAAGCTGGTGACAGTGTCGCTGGCGCCGATGGTCAGGGTGCCCAGCAACAGCTGCTGGGCCTGGGACAGCTTGTCCTCCCCTGTGGCCAGCAGCCCCAGGGCGCTGCGGACATACTGGTAGAGCATCTGCCCCTCCCAGGTGAGGGAGACGCCCCGGGGACTGCGGGCGAACAGGCGGGCCTGGAGCGCCGTCTCCAGCTGCTTGATAGACTGGCTCACCGCCGACTGGGAGATGTAGAGGTTTTTTGCCGCCAGGGAGATGTTGCCCGTCTCCGCCACCTCTTTGAACACTCGGTACAGCTCCAGCTTGACCGCCATGGATCATCCCTCCAGCAATCAGAATTTCTTATAGTGTCCGGAATCATTATAAGGGATGACTGGAGGAAACGCAACGGCGGCGGAAAAATTTTCGGTTTTTCTTTGCAAGCGGGATGGTTTTTGGTATACTAACACATTAGATTGTAAAGACGGGAGGCGCGCTATGCTGTATCACATTCTGGCAGTGGGCGACGTGGTGATGGAGCCCGGCCTCCGCCATCTGGAGCGGCACCTGCGGCCCCTCCAGAAGTGGAAGGCCATCGACTTCACGGTGGTGAACGGCGAGAATGCCGCCGGAGTGGGGCTGACCCGCGACCAGGCGGAGCGGATCTACGACGCCGGTGCCGACGTGGTGACCTTGGGGAACCACGCCTTCGGCAAGAGCCAGATTGCGGATTTCCTGGAGGACGCGCCCTGGCTGCTGCGGCCCGCCAACTACACCGGCCGGGCCCCGGGCCGGGGCTGCGGTGTTTACGACCTGGGCGGCGTCCGGATCCGGGTGCTGAACCTGATCGGCCGGTGCGACCTGGCCTGGGGGGCGGACAACCCCTTCACGGCGGCGGACCGGCTGCTGGAGAGAGACGCGGCGGACTTCACCCTGGTGGACTTCCACGCGGAGGCAACCAGTGAGAAGCTGGCCATGGGCTACTATCTGGACGGGCGGGTGTCCGCCCTGTGGGGGACCCATACCCACGTGCCCACCGCCGACGAGCGGGTGTGTCCCAGGGGCACGGGCTATATTACGGATTTGGGAATGACCGGGTCCATCGAGTCGGTGCTGGGCATCGACCCCCGGCAGTCCGTGGAGGGATTCCTGGGCGGCCTGCCGGGCCGCTACCGGGCGCCGGAGGGACCCGCCAAGCTCCAGGGGGCCATCTTCACGCTGGACAGCGCCACCGGACTGTGCACCGCCGTGGAGCGGATCGACGTACGGTGACCGGGACGATTTCAAACCGGCTGGTTAAAATTTCAGATAGAGAGGAACGAACCATCATGTCCATTGAAAAAGTCAGAGCATATTTCAAGCCCCTCGGCATCGAAGAGCGAATCCGGGAGTTCGATGTCTCCTCCGCCACGGTGGAGCTGGCGGCGGTGGCCGTGGGTGTGGAGGGCGCCCGCATTGCCAAGAGCCTCAGCTTCAAGGTGGAGGACAAGCCCATCATCATTGTAGTGGCGGGGGACGCCAAGGTGGACAACAGCCGCTACAAGGCCCAGTTCCACACCAAGGCCAAAATGCTGACCCATGAGGAGGCCCACGAGCTGATCGGCCACGACGTGGGCGGCGTGTGCCCCTTTGCCCTGCCGGAGGATGTGAAGGTGTACCTGGATGTGTCCATGAAGCGGTTCGAGACGGTGTTCCCCGCCGCAGGCAGCAGCAACAGCGCCGTGGAGATGACCTGCGACGAGCTGGAGCGGTACGCCTCCAACTTTGCCGCGTGGGTGGATGTGTGCAAGGGCTGGCGGCCCGAGGAGCAGGGATGATCCGGTTTCTGCACGGCGCGGACTTCCACCTGGACAGCGCCTTTGGCGCCCTGCCGCCCGGACAGGCGGCGGCCCGCCGCCGGGAGAGCCGGGAGCTGGCTCTCCGTCTGGCGGACTACGTGAAGGAACACGGCATCGATCTGGTGCTGCTGGCGGGGGATCTGTTCGACAGCGCCAGCCCCTTCCGGGAGACGGGGGAACAGCTGGCCGCCGCTCTGGGACAGATGCGGGCCAGGGTGTTCATCTCCCCCGGCAACCACGACTGGTACGGACCCGGCAGTCCCTGGGAGACGGTGGACTGGCCGGAGAATGTGTACGTATTCAAAGAGAACAGGCTCACGGCCGTGGAGGTGCCGGAGCGGAACTTGGTGATCCACGGGGCGGCATTCTCCGGCCCGGAACAGCCGGAGAGCCTGCTGGCGGGTTTCACCGCCCCGGCAGACGGAAAGTGTCACATCGGCCTGCTCCATGGGGAGCTGGACGGGGCGGAGGCGCGGTACGGCCCCATCCGCCGGGAAGAGGCGGCGGCCAGCGGCCTCTGCTATCTGGCACTAGGCCACGTCCACAAGCGGACGGCGCCCCTGACACTGGGGCGGACGGTCTGCGCCTGGCCCGGCTGTCCGGAGGGCCGGGGGTTCGACGAGCTGGGGGAGAAGGGGGTTTACGAGGGGACGATCTCCGACGGCGGAGAGGTCTCCCTGACCTTTGTGCCCTTTGCCCGGCACCGGTATGAGGTTTTAGAGGTGGACGTCACCGGAAAAGAGCCCCGGGCCGCCGTGGAGGCAGCTCTGCCGCCGGAGACGGCCGGGGACCTGTACCGCATCCTCCTCACCGGCGAGACCGGAGAGGGCGGCGCTGGCGCCGCGGCCATCCAGGAGGCGCTGGCGGACCGGTTTTACGCCCTGGAGGTCCGGGACCGCACCCGTATGGCGGAGGACCTGTGGCGGCGGGCGGAGGAGGACTCCCTCCGGGGCCTGTTTCTCCGGGAGCTGCGCCAGCGGCGGAAGCAGGCGGAGACGGAAGCGGAACGGGCGGAGATCGACCTGGCGGCCCGGTTCGGCCTGGCGGCGCTGGACCACCGGGATCTGGGGTGAGCGGAGGAGCGGATGAAATGAATGAGATGAAGAAGATTCTGCTGATCGGCACTGGCGGCACCATCGCCTCGGACGTGACGGACAGCGGCCTTGCACCGGAGCTGACCACGGAGCAGCTGCTCTCCCATATTCCCGGGATCTCGGACATCTGCGGCGTGGACTGCCTCCAGCTGCTGAACCTGGACAGCACCAACATGACCCCGGCTCACTGGCTGGAGATCGCCGCCTGTATCCGGGAGCACTACGGCTGCTATGACGGCTTTGTCATCACCCACGGCACGGACACCATGGCGTATACGGCGGCGGCCCTGAGCTATCTGATCCAGGGTAGTCCTAAGCCTATTGTGCTGACCGGCGCCCAGAGACCCATCGGATTTGATTCCACGGATTCCAAGACAAATCTGGCGGACGCCTTCCGCTGCGCGGCGGAGGACCTGCCGGGGGTCTCTATCGTGTTCAACAGCCGGGTGATCCTGGGGACCCGGGCCAAGAAGACCCGCTCCAAGAGCTTCCAGGCCTTTTCCAGCATCAATCACCCGGAGCTGGGCGTCCTGCGGGACGGCGTGCTGCTGCGGTACATCCGCCAGGACTGCCGGGAGGCCCCGGTGTTTTACGACCGCCTGGACCCGCGGGTGGCCCTGCTGAAGCTGGTGCCCGGCACCGGGCGGGATGCGGCGGACTTCCTGCTGGAGCGGAACGACGCCCTGATTATCGAGAGCTTCGGCGTGGGCGGCCTGCCGGAGGCGGGCGGCTTTTACGACTGCGTCCGCCGCTGGATGGAGGCGGGGCGGGTCGTCGTTCTCACCACCCAGGTGGAGAATGAGGGCAGCGACCTGGGGGTGTATCACGTGGGCTACCGCCTCAAAAGCGATCTGGGGGTGCTGGAGGCCTACGACATGACCACGGAGGCCGTGGTGGCCAAGCTCATGTGGATCCTGGGGCAGACCCGGCGACGGGAGGAAGTGGAGCGGCTGTTCTACACACCGGTGGCCCGGGACATCCTCTGGCCCGGCCTGTAAAGACAGAGGGAACCGACGTCCGGAAAAAGGCAGGTTCCCCCACTTGACAAGGAAAAAGGCCCGTGATATATTTATTTTTACTGAAAAAAGCATTGAAAAGGACGCTGTCCGGGACTCGACAGCAGAGAGGGACCGCCGCTGGCTGAAAGCGGACCCTGCCGGAGCCCGGAACACAGCCACCGCCTTGGAGCCGCCCACCGATATGTAGGCTGGGACGGGACCTCCCGTTATAGAGGACACGAGCGGCATCCCTCCGGGGATGCAAGCAGGGTGGAACCGTGGAATACGATTTTGTATCCCACCCCTGATTTTTCAGGGGTGGGATTTTTGTTTTCTGCCCCTTGAACAAAAGGAGGATCAACCATGTCTGAAGAAGTGAAGAACAACGAGTTTACCTTTGAGAATCCGGCGTACCGCCAGACCTACTGGCACACCTGCTCCCACGTGATGGCCCAGGCCGTGAAGCGCCTGTGGCCGGAGGTGAAGCTGGCCATCGGCCCCTCCATCGACGAGGGCTGGTACTACGACCTGGACGCCCCCTTCGCCTTCACGCCGGAGCACCTGGAGAAGATCGAGGCAGAGATGCGGAAGATCTGCAAGGAGAAGCTGAAGCTGGAGCGGTTCGAGCTGCCCCGGGAGGAGGCTTTGAAGTTCATGGAGGAGAAGGCAGAGCCCTACAAGGTGGAGCTTATCAACGACCTGCCCGCAGACGCCCATATCTCCTTCTACAAGCAGGGCGAGTTCACGGATCTCTGCGCCGGCCCCCATCTGGACTCCACCGGCCGCATCAAGGGCAACGCCCTCAAGCTCACCGCTTGCAACGCCGCCTACTGGCGGGGTGATTCCAACCGGGAGACCCTCCAGCGGATTTACGGCATCGCCTTCCCGAAGAAGGACGAGCTGGATGCCTACCTCCAGCGGATCGAAGAGGCTAAGAAGCGGGACCACCGGAAGCTGGGCCGGGAGCTGGGCCTGTTCATGCTGCGGGACGAGGGCCCCGGCTTCCCCTTCTTCCTGCCCAAGGGCATGACCTTGAAAAACACCCTGCTGGATTACTGGCGCCAGGTCCACAAGAAGTACGGCTATGTGGAGATCTCCACCCCCATCATCCTCAACCGTCAGCTGTGGGAGCGTTCCGGCCACTGGGACCACTATAAGCAGAACATGTACACCACTGTTATCGACGAAGAGGATTACGCCATCAAGCCCATGAACTGCCCCGGCGGCATGCTGGTCTACGCCAGCGAGCCGCACTCCTACCGGGAGCTGCCCCTGCGGGTGGGCGAGCTGGGCCTGGTACACCGGCACGAGCTGTCCGGTGCGCTCCACGGCCTGTTCCGGGTCCGCTGCTTCACCCAGGACGACGCCCACATCTTCATGACCCCGGACCAGATGAAGGACGTGATCCAGGAGACGGTCCGCCTGTTCGACGAAGTGTACTCCACCTTCGGCCTCAGCTACACCATTGAACTCAGCACCATGCCGGAGGATCACATCGGCACTGTGGAGGAGTGGGAGCATAACCAGGACATCCTGAAAAACGCTATCACCGACATGGGCAAGACCTTCGAGGTCAACGAGGGCGACGGCGCTTTCTATGGCCCCAAGCTGGACTTCCATCTGGCCGATTCCCTGGGCCGCACTTGGCAGTGCGGCACCATCCAGCTGGACAGCCAGCTGCCGGAGCGGTTTGAACTGGAGTACACCGGAGAGGACGGCCAGAAGCACCGCCCCGTCATGGTCCATCGGGTGGTTCTGGGCAGCGTGGAGCGGTTCATCGGCGTCATCACCGAGCACTTTGCCGGCGCGTTCCCGGTGTGGCTGAACCCGGTGCAGGTGAAGGTCCTGCCCATTACAGACCGCGCCCTGGAATACGCCGATCAGATCGCAAAGCAGCTGGATGCCGCCGGCTTCCGGGTGGAGGTGGACGGCCGCAACGAGAAGATCGGCAAGAAGATCCGGGAGGCCACCCTGGAGAAGATCCCCTATATGCTGGTAGTGGGCGACCGGGATATGGAAAACCAGACCGTCTCCGTCCGCCTGCGGACCGGTGAGGATCTGGGCGCCATGTCCGTGGCGGATTTTGCCGCCCGGCTGAAGCAGGACGTGGACACCAAGGCCATCTGGTAAAAATGCGTTCCCCTCACAGCGGCCCGGGGCCGAACCCGGACCGCTGTGTCCGATTCCGCAACGGGCGCTCCCGCATCCGGGCAGCGGAAAGATGGCGGGCATTTTCGGTGGTTCTGCACATTGCCGGGACCGCCCGGACGGTATACAATAAGAAAAAACATCCGGCACTTTTTGCAGAGGAGGCGGCTATGAGTCAGGAGATTCACTATTTGGAGACCGGATCCCAGGACCCTTTTTACAATCTGGCGTTTGAAGAGACGGTACTCCGCAGCCGGCGGTCGGGGGAGTATCTGCTCCTGTGGCAGAACGACAACACCATCGTCATCGGGCAGAACCAGAACGCCGAGGGTGAGATCAACCGGGCCTTTGTGGAGGCCCATCAAATCCATGTGGTGCGCCGCACCACCGGCGGCGGTGCCGTGTACCATGATCTGGGCAACCTGAATTACTCCTTCATCACCGACGTGGGAGACGCGGAGCGGCTGACCATGGAGCGGTTCACCCGTCCCATTGTGGAGGCCTTGCAGGGATTGGGCCTGCAGGCGGAGGCCTCCGGCCGCAATGACATCCTGGTGGAGGGGCGGAAGGTGTCCGGCACAGCCCAGCGGCTGCTCCGCGGGCGCTTCCTGTATCATGGGACACTGCTGTTCGACGCCAACCCCGGCATGGTGTCCGGGGCGCTGAATGTGGACCCGGCAAAGTTCGAGTCCAAGAGTGCAAAATCCGTGCGCAGTCGGATCGGCAACATCCGGGAGTTCCTGAAGACGGATATGGATATGCCCGCCTTCTGGAGTTATCTGAAGAAAACATTGGCCGGCAGCGGTCTGGTGGAGGATCACCTGACAGATGAGGAACTGGCTGCTGTGGATGAGCTGAAGCGCACCAAGTACGACACCTGGGAGTGGAACTTCGGCCGTTCCCCCAAGTACAACCTGCGGAACAAGCGCCGCTGGGACGGCGGCACCCTGGAGCCCTGCGTGGAGGTGGACCAGGGGATCATCCGCCAGATCGTGTTCTACGGAGATTTTCTGGCTGTCAGCCCCATGGACGAGGTGACCGGCGCCCTGATGGGCACGCCATTCCGGCGGGAGGACGTGGGGGCGGTGCTGGACCGCTTCCCCCTTCGGGACTATTTCGGAACCATCACCCGGGACCAGGTGCTGGATACAATATTTTATGTGGACTGAGACAGCGTCCGCAGAATCAAAAAGAGAGACGCGCCCGGCGCGTCTCTCTTTTTGATTCTGTCAGGTCAGGATTTCCCGCTGGAACGGCTCCAGCAGCAGCCGGACATCCGGCACCCCCTGGAGCTGGCCCGCGCCCTTGACGGCGGCATCCCGATATCCCCAGCGGTCATCGTGGGAGAAGGGGAGATGGTATACCACCAGATGCTCCGGCCGGATGGCCTGTTCGATGAAGTGACGGCCCTTCCGAAGAGTCACCCAAGGGAAGTTCAAAAGGGCCAGATCAATGGGGCGGCTGCCGATGAAATCCCGCAGCTGCGGGTCCGCCACGGCGCAGTCTCCGGCGATCAGGACCCGGAAACCGTCATATTCCAGGATACAGCCGTAGTGGGGGACCTCCCGGTACTGTGCACCCTCGTGAGTCAGGCGCATGAAGTCCATGTGCAGCCCCTCCAGGGTGAGATGGCTGCTGGGACCGGCCAGCACCAGCTGGCGGTCAAACTCCTGCTCCGGCAGCACCAGGGCCACCTGCGGATTTTGGGCAATCACCTGCTCTGTCAGGGCGCGGGAGTAATGGTCCGGATGGCAGTGGGTGAAAAAGAGCAGATCCGGGCTGGCGAAGTCCGGATGAGCCTGAAGAATGTTCCAGCGCTCAGGGGTGACAGTGGAGAACCCCACAACCCGACGGTCGTGGAGCGCGTCGGACCAGACCCGCATGGCACCCAGATGCAGGGCGACCCCGGCGTTGACGCTGAGTGTGATTTGGCAATGGGACATGATGTCGCTCCTTGTGTGTACAGGATTTTTACTTGCGGGACAAACGTCTTTCAGAATAAAATTTCAAAATGCCATGATTTGCGTAAGGCTTGCGTAAGAATCGGCGCTTTGCGGTTTTATGGTTGATTATACCATACTTTTTCCGAAAAATCAGCAAAAAGTCCAAAAATAATTTATTTTTCTGTTAAAATTGCCATATTTTTGCTGTTTGTACAAAATTGGCAAAGAGCCACAGAACAAAAATGGGCAAAATGACAAATTTCCGATTGCTGATTGATATTGAATTGGCAAAGTGATATACTTGTCTCCGTTAACAGAAATTTAATATGTATTTCTGTGAAACAGGCGGCTTTGCGGCAGTTTATTCATACGGCATGATAGACAGGCAACTATTCATGCGCAGGAGACGTATAAATATTCTGTTAAGACGGGGCGCCACACTAACTGAAGGGATTGATCGAATGAAAACCTACAAGACGATCATGAACGGGCTCACCAAAGTCGAGGAATTCGTGCTCTGCGTGATTACCGTCGTGGTTACAGCGATCACGTTTATCAACGTGCTCTCTCGGTATGTTTTCCACTCCAACTTCGCGTGGTCCGAGGAGCTGGTCATCAACGTGTTCATCCTGATGATCATGC
>NZ_CAKVVF010000033.1:2313-5246 GCF_934833455.1 Oscillibacter sp. KLE 1728 | reverse complement strand
CGGCGCCCTCGCCACCCGCGACGGCAGCAGGCTTACGCTGTCCCAGAACTTCGACAATGTGGGCGTCGGGGGTAAAAAGATTCTGACCGTGATTGACACGGTCGTGAACCTGATCTTTTACGCCATCCTGATCTACACCGGCTTTAACAAGGTGTTCGATCAGATCAGCACCGGCAAAGAGACCTTCTCTCTGGGCTGGCCCGAATGGGTGTTTACCATCCTGCTGCCCATCGGCTCCATCTTCCTGGTGCTCCATGCGATCGAGTATCTGGTCGACGTGATGAGCAACAAGGCCGCCTGTGTGAAGCCGGCTGAGACAGAGGGAGGCAAAGAGACTGTATGATTAACTTGATCCTGTTCGGCAGCTTCTTCGTGATGCTGCTGCTGAATATCCCCATTGCCGTCAGCCTGGGTATGTCTTCCATTTTCGCCCTGCTCTTCAGCAGTTCCCCCCTGACGGTCGTCCCTACCAACGTGTACAGCGGCATGGCAAAGTTCCTGCTGCTGGCTATTCCGTTCTTTGTTCTGTCCGGCAACATCATGGCCAAGGCGGGCATCTCCAGCCGTCTGGTGGCGTTTGCTGATGACTGCGTCGGCCATCGGCGCGGCGGCATCGCCATCGTGGCTGTTATCGTGGCCTGCTTCTTCGGCGCCATCTCCGGCTCCGGTCCCGCCACCGTGGCGGCTCTGGGCATTATCCTGATTCCCGCCATGATCAACCGCGGCGGCTTCTCCGCCCCCTTCGCCTCTTCCCTGATGGCCAGCGCCTCCTCCATCGCCATCGTCATTCCGCCCTCCATCGCATTCGTGGTGTACGCCTCCATCACCGGCGTCTCCGTGGGCGATATGTTCATGGGCGGCTGGATTCCCGGCATCATGATGGGCCTGTCCCTGGTGATCATCATCATGATCGAGTGCCGCAAGAAGGGCATCCAGGCATCCAAGGCAAAGTCCTCCTGGGGCCAGCGCTGGAAGTCCTTCCGTGAGGCCTTCTGGGGCTTCCTGATGCCCGTCATCATCATCGGCGGCATCTACGGCGGCGTTTTCACCCCCACCGAGGCGGCTGCCGTCTCCGTGGTATACGGTCTGGTGGTCGGCGTCTTCATCTATCGTGAGGTCAAGATGAAGGATATGATCGATATTCTGGTCGACTCCGGCAAGACCACCGGCGGCATCATGCTGATCATCGGCGCGGCCACCCTGTTCTCCTATGTGTGCACGGTGTTCGGCATTGCGCAGGCGGCCCAGGCTCTGCTGCTGGAGATCTCCGGCAACAAGTACATCTTCCTGCTGATCGTCAACGTGATCTTCCTGATTGCAGGCTGCTTCGTGGACGCCAACTCCGCCATGTACATCTTTATCCCCATCATGTACCCCGTAGCCACCCAGCTGGGCATCGACCCCGTCCACTTCGGCGTGATCGCCACAGTGAACCTGGCTATCGGCCAGGTGACTCCTCCCGTGGGTGTCAACCTGTTCGTCGCCATCGGTGTGTCCGAGAAGCTTCAGGGCCTGCGGGACAAGACCAAGGTCACCATTGTCTCTATGTCCAAGGCTGTGTGGCCCCAGATTGTGGCATGCATTATTGCGCTGCTGCTCATCACCTATGTGCCCTGGTTCTCTACCGTGCTCTTGTTCGGCAAATAAGCATCTCCTGACTTGGCTGTAACCGCGCTTTGCGGTTTCAGATAATACCTGCTACAACTATTTTAAGGAGGCAAAACAATGAAAAAGTTTCTTGCACTGCTCCTGGCGCTCACCATGGCTCTGGCCCTGGTGGCCTGCGGCGGTGGCGATGACGCTGCCAGCGATACCACTGCCGACAGCGGCGATGATGCTGCCGCTTCCACTGGCGAGTTCGAGGAAATGACCTGGAAGTTCGCCTGCTCCGCCACGGAGACCTCTCCCTGGGTGGACGGCGCCAAGGAGTTCGCCCGGATCGTGGGCGAGAAGACCGGCGGTGCCATCACCGTTCAGTACTATCCCGCTGACCAGCTGACCGCCGGCAACCAGACCGACGGCATCCAGGCCCTGATGGACGGTACCACCGAGTTGTCCATGCACTCCAACCTGATCTGGTCCTCCTTCGACCAGCGGTTCAACGTGGTCTCCCTGCCCTTCCTGTTCAACAGCACGGAAGAGGCTGACGCGGCCCTGGACGGCGCCGGCGGCGAGGCTCTGGGCGAGATCCTGGAGAGCACCTACAACGTGCACCTGCTGGGCATTGCGGAGAACGGCTTCCGCCACATCACCAACAGCAAGCACGCCATCGCCAGCAAGGCTGACATGAACGGCCTGAAGATGCGTGTCGCGGGTTCCCAGCTGCTGAACCGCTCCTATGAGCTGTGGGGCGCCGACTACACCAACGCCAACTGGTCCGAGGTGTTCACCGCTCTGCAGACCGGCACCTACGACGGCCAGGAGAACCCCCTGCCCACCGCTGATGCCGCTTCCATCCAGGAGGTCCAGAGCTATCTGACCTATTGGACCGGCGCTTATGACTGCCTGTTCTTCTGCATGAACGCTGAGCTGTACAACTCCCTGTCTCCCGAGCTGCAGGCCATCGTTGACGAGGCCGGCCAGGCTGCCTGCGAGTACGAGCGTGAGCTGAACCGCAGCCAGGATCAGGAGATCATGGACAAGTGGGCCGAGGCTGGCGTTGAGATCACCGAGCTGACTCCCGAGGCTGCTGCTGAGTTCGCTGAGGCTTCTGCCCCCGTGTACGACGAGTTCGCCGACGAGCTGACCCCCGAGCTGATCGAGGCTTTCACCAGCGTCACTCAGGCTGATGCTGGCACCACTGAGCCCGCCGCCTAATTGAAGAGGCAGCCTGCGTTTCCGTATAAACAACGGTTAAGGTTTCGTAAGTTGCGTTAGCTGAGAGGACGTGGCTGCAGGAAACTGTTGCCACGTCTTTTCAGAGAACATAGGTG
>NZ_CAKVVF010000033.1:0-2303 GCF_934833455.1 Oscillibacter sp. KLE 1728 | reverse complement strand
TGAAGATTTCACCGCCCTGCGCATCTGTCCCAGCAAATTTCAAAGAGTGCCTACAGGATAGTCGGCAGAAGGGAGTTTTTCCTATGGCAGCAACAAAGGCAGCAAAATACACCAAGGAACTGGCGGAGCACTTTTATGAGACCATGTGCACCATCCGCAAGTTTGAGGAGAGCGTGAAGCACGACTTCCTGAATGGTGAGATTCCCGGCTTCGTGCACCTGTACATCGGTGAGGAGGCCATCGCCACTGGTGTGTGCTCCGCTCTGCGGAAGGACGATATGATCGAGTCCACTCACCGCGGCCACGGCCACTGTGTGGCCAAGGGCGCGGATGTGAACCGCATGATGGCTGAGATCTTCGGCAAGAAGACCGGCCTGTGCCAGGGCCGCGGCGGCTCCATGCACATTGCCGACTTCTCTGTGGGTATGCTGGGCGCCAACGGCGTCGTGGGCGGCGGCTACAACCTGGCCACCGGCGCTGCCCTGGCCAGCAAGATGATCCTGAAGAACGACCGGGTTTCCGTGGTGTTCTTCGGTGACGGTGCCTCCAACCGCGGCACTTTCCACGAGGCCATGAACGTCGCTTCCGCCTGGAAGCTGCCCGTGATCTTCGTCAATGAGATGAACTGCTGGGCTTCCACCACGCCTTACCGCACCACCTGCAATGTGGAGAACATCTCCGACCGCGCGGCGGGTTATCATGTGCCCGGTGTGATCGTGGACGGCCAGGATGTCTTTGCTGTGTATGAGGCCGCCAAGGAGGCTGTTGCCCGTGCCCGTGCCGGCGAAGGCCCCACGTTCATCGAGGCCAAGACCTACCGCATTGAGGGCCACTTCGTGGGCGACCCTGAACTGTATCGTGACCACGCCGAGACCCAGAAGATCTATCACGACACCGATCCTCTGAAGATGTTCCGCGCCAAGGCCGCCAAGCTGAAGCTGATGACCGCCGAGGAGTGCGACGCCATCGATGCCAAGTGTGAGCAGAAGATCAAAGACGCCAAGGAGTACGCCATGCAGAGCGAGTACGCCGATGCGTCCGAGTACATGAAGTACGTCTACGTGGATGACTAAGGCGAAGGAGGACAAATACGATGCGTAAGATCACTTTTTCTCAGGCCACTCAAGAGGCCATGGCCGAGACGATGGCGAAAGACCCCACTGTATTCGCAATGGGCGAGGACCTGGCCCGTCAGGGCGGTATCTTCGGTCAGTTCAAGGGCCTGCCCCAGCAGTTCCCCGGCCGGATCATTGATACCCCCATTTCCGAGACCTTTATCATCGGCGGCGGCGTAGGCGCGGCTCTGGCCGGCGCCCGTCCCGTGGTGGACATGCACTTCGCCGACTTCATCGGCGTGCCCATGGACGAGATCTTCAACCAGATGGCAAAGGTCCGCTACATGTTCGGCGGCCAGGCCAAGGTGCCCCTGGTCCTGCGTGCGCCCGACGGTTCTGCCGGCGGCGGCGCTGCACAGCATTCCCAGTGCGTGGAGTCCTGGTTCGCCCACATCCCCGGCATCAAGGTTGTGGCGCCCTCCAATCCCTATGACGCCAAGATGGTGCTGAAGGCCGCCATCGAGTGCGACGACCCCGTGCTGTACTTCGAGAACAAGATCCTGTACAAGGAGAAAGGCGAAGTGCCCGAGATCGGCGAGGAGGAGCCTTACACCCTGGGCAAGGCCCGCGTGGAGCGTGAGGGTAAGGATGTGACCATCGTGTCCTACTCCATCGGCATGAAGAATGCCCGCGGCGCTGCGGACCTGCTGGCCAAGGAGGGCATTGAGGCCGAAGTCATCGACCTGATCACCCTGTCTCCCTGGGATAAGGAGACCGTGCTGAACAGTGTGAAGAAGACCCACCGCCTCTGCATCGTCCACGAGGCTGTCAAGCAGGGCGGCTTCGGCGCGGAGATCTCCGCCACCGTCGCGGAGGAGGCCATGGAGTATCTGGATGCCCCCATCCTGCGGTACGGCGCTCCCTTCTGCCCGATCCCCTTCGCTCCCACCCTGGAGAAGATGGTGAAAGTGGTTCCGGAGGACCTGGTAAAGGGCATCAAGGGCATGTTTTAATGCCTGTTGAAAAGGAGATTTTCAAGTATGGCAACTGAAGTATTGATGCCCAAGCTCGGCCTGACGATGACCGAGGGCACCATTGAAGAGTGGAAATATAAAGAGGGCGACGCTGTCAAGAAGGGGGACATTCTGTTCTCTGTTGCAACGGATAAGCTGACCAACGACGTGGAGTGCGAAGAGGACGGCACCCTGCTGAAGATCCTGCTGCCGGAGGGCGAGACCGCCCCCTGCA
>NZ_CAKVVF010000032.1:21238-24018 GCF_934833455.1 Oscillibacter sp. KLE 1728 | reverse complement strand
CCGGGGGACCGGGCCGCCGACTGCGGCGGCACCATGGAGCCGGTGGCCGTCTGGGTCCGCAAGGGCGGCGAGTGGGCCATCATCCACCGCTGCAAGATCTGCGGCGTGCTCCATTCCAACCGGGTGGCGGCGGATGATAACCCCATGCTGCTGATGAGCTTGGCGGTGAAGCCTCTGGCCGCACCGCCGTTCCCCTTGGACCGGCTGGAGCGGGCGGCGGAGTAAAAACCTGAAAAATCGGCGGAGGCTGTACGGCCTCCGCCGGTTTTTCTATGCCACGTGTTTGAAATTCCCCCAGGTCTCATTGACACTGGAGACGCAGGCGAAGGTATCCGGGAAGCGGGCCAGAATCTCCTGGAACCGAACCACCTGATGGCGGTTCACCACGCAGATCAGCAGGGAACGGGGAGTCTCCGAGTACATTCCCTCCGCCTGGAGCACAGTGACACCGTGGCGCAGCTGCTGCATGAGCTGCCGGGAGAGCTCCTCCGGCTGCCGGGTGACCACCTCGAATTTCATGGCGGATTTGCCGCCCTTCAAAATGGTGTCGCTGATGCTGGAGCTGAGATAGCAGTAGATCAGGCACAGGATCACCGGCTCGAACTGGCAGCCGTAGACGAAGAAGGACAACACCGCCACCGCGGCATTGAGGCTGAAGATCAGCCAGACCAAGCTGGCCTCCGGGTGCTTTTTCCGCACCCAGGCGGCTATGATGTCCGTTCCGCCGGTGGAGCCGTTCTGCCGGATCACCCAGCCGTACACAGCGCCGCTGACCACACCGGCCGCCACAGGCCCCAGGATGGCGGAGGAGCCGGAGTCATAGGCGATGGCGCTTAGGTCCATCTGGCCCAGCACCAGCGTGACGGCGGAGAACACCAGCACGAACACCAGTGTTTTGCGGGCGAAGTCCCGGTCGACTTTTTTCCAGGCCAGCAGGACCAGCGGCAGGTTGATGAGCAGGGAGAGGTAGCCGATATTGACGTGCAGCAGGTATTGCAGCATGGTGGCCAGGCCGTTGATGCCCGCCGGGGCGAAGGCGTTGGGAAAGACAAACAGCTCATAGCTGACGCCCATCAGACAGGCCAGACCGGCTGTGATCGCGTAGCTGCGCAGAGCGGTCCAAGAGGGATGATGCTTCATAGGAGTGCCTCCGTTTTCTGAAATCCGGGCCGCAGTATACGCCATTTTCCTCCAAAACGCAACAGAAATTGCAAAAAAAATTCTGCATTGCAGGAAAACTTTCCTGCAATGCAGAATCCGTATATACGGCCCTGCCGGAGGGGAAAAAACTGGATGTCCACGCAGTCTGAACGGGCAGTGCCGTCACGGGGAATCAGAACTTCTTGTCCTTCGCGGTCTCGCAGTAGGCGCAGCGATAGGTGTGAGTGGCGGGATCGCTCAGCAGGAATATGGCGTCCAGCTGGGGCTCTGCTACGGTGATGCAGCGGGGGTTTTTGCAGTGGATGACATTCACCAGCTTTTTCGGAAGCTCCAGATGCTTCTTTTCCACCCGCACGCCGTTGCGGATGATGTTGACGGTGATGTTGGGGTCGATATAGCCCAGCACATCCAGATCTACCTCCATGGGGGAGTCGATCTTGATGATGTCCTTCTTACCCATCCGGCCGCTGCGGACATTCTTGATGATGGCCACGGAGCAGTCCAGCTGGTCCAGATGGAGGTAGCGGTAGATGTCCATGCTCTTGCCAGCCTGGATGTGGTCCAGGACCACGCCGTTTTGGATGCTGTCGATGTTCATAGCGTCAATGCCTCCTTCTCACACCTGAATGCCCAGCAGCTTCAGGATCAGTGCCATGCGGATGTACTTGCCGTTCTTCACCTGTCTCCAGTAGGCGGCCCGGGGATCCTTGTCCACCGCCACAGTGATCTCGTTGACACGGGGCAGGGGGTGGAGGATGGACAGGTCCGCCTTGGCGTTCTCCAGCTTCTCCGGTGTCAGGATGTAGCTGTCCTTCAAGCGCAGGTAGTCCTCCTCATTGAAGAACCGCTCCTTCTGGACACGGGTCATGTAGAGAATGTCCAGCTGGGGGATGACGGACTCCAGATCCGTGGTCTGGGTGTAGGGGATGCCCTTCTTCTTCAGAGCCTCCTCCTTCACATACCGGGGCAGCTTCAGCTCGGTGGGGGAGATCAGCACGAAGTTGATGTGATCGTACCGGCTCAGGGCGTTCACCAGGGAGTGGACGGTGCGGCCGAATTTCAGGTCGCCGCAGAAGCCGATGGTGAAGTTGTTCAGCCGCCCCTTCTCCCGGTGGATGGTCAGCAGGTCGGTGAGCGTCTGGGTGGGATGGTTGTGGCCGCCGTCGCCGGCATTGATGATAGGTACCTCACTGAACTGGGAGGCGGCGTAGGGAGCACCCTCCTTGGGATGGCGCATGGCGATGATGTCGGCGTAGCAGCTGACAGTGTGGATGGTGTCGCCCACGGTCTCGCCCTTGGCGGTGGAGCTGGAGCTGGCCTCAGAAAAGCCCAGGGTGCTGCCGCCCAGGGCCAGCATGGCGGACTCAAAGGAGAGCCGGGTCCGGGTGGAGGGCTCGAAGAAGAGCGTTGCCAGCTGCTTATGGGCACAGGCGTCCTGGTACTTGACCGGGTTGGCGATAATGTCCTCCGCGGTGGCGATCAGCTGATTGATCTCATCCACGGAGAGGTCGGTGATGTCGATAAGATTTCTGGGCATGATGAACTCCTTTCAGGGGTGTGGTGGGAGGGAGCCGCTCCTCGGGCGGCAGGGAATAGCTCCCGGCAAAGCCGGAAGCGGA